>RXJR01000033.1 GCA_003963305.1 Candidatus Melainabacteria bacterium
ATGCATCCCAGATGCAACAACCACAGACACAGCCTATGGATGCATCCCAGATGCAACAACCACAGACACAGCCTATGGATGCATCCCAGATGCAGCAACCGCAGACACAACCTATGGATGCATCCCAGATGCAACAACCGCAGACACAGCCTATGGATGCATCCCAGATGCAGCAACCGCAGACACAACCTATGGATGCATCCCAGTACTCGCAAATGCCATCCGACGCATCCAACACGCAGCCAGTCACTGACAACACCCAACAAGCAGGTGGCAGATACACACTACCTGCACAATTGACTTCGTCTGGTGATCCAAACATCGAGGCGGGCGTGAAGCAAGCTTTCCAACTAATCCAGTCAGGCGATCAGTTTGATGGCGCAAGAATTTTGATGATGATCGCAAAGGCAGACCCGTCAATTCTCCAGGATCAGGCATTCATCAAAAATTTGGTCGATCTCGAATCAGCAGTCAAAGCTGGTGGCGTGAACGCAGCTACAGATCAATCAGCGCTTAGCCAGACTGGACAAGCGCAATACGATGCAAACGGCAATCCAATAGACGCAAACGGAAACCCAATTAACCAGCAAGTTGATGCAAGCGGCAATCCGATTTCGCAGCCAGGCACTCAACAAATGGTTGATGCAAGCGGTAATCCAGCTTCGACCGATTCACAGACAATGCCATATTCGCAAAACGGGACGCAAGGCATGACCGGAATGTCAGTTCCGTACGATTCTTCCACTCAAGTTGCCTCCGGCACAGACCCTAGTGTCGGTGCACCAACAGGCTGAGCCATAAGTTTACGCTGAACGCCCAACGCTGCGGAGCAATTCGCATTTTCACTCCGCAGTAGGTGGTGGTTCCAAGGTTTACGCTGAACGTCGTCCCGCGAGGCCAAATCGGTTTCGCGGAGCAGGCGTTTGAGACTCCCGATCATCGAAGACCGCGAGCCACAATGTAGAACTCCCGACCGGCGAAATCGAATCGGTCAATCACGTCCATACCCACCTTCTCATGAGCCTTTACGGATCTCGGATTAGAAGTGGCGATAAAGGCAAGCGCGACATCGAAATCAGTAGCGGTTGCATCAAACAGCTTGTTGTATAGCGCTTCGAATACACCCTGACCGCGATAACTTTTCTCCACGCAAACCGGCCCACTTATAAAACTCGAAACTTCATTCAACCTTCTAGAGCCAATTTTGATGCGAGGAAATCTCTGCATCATAGCTGCAGGAACGGGCACATTTCGATTAAACTCAGGCGTACTGGCACAGACAAAACCAATAACCTGACCCGCATCCAGAGCGACAATCAGAGCAACACTTTTCGCCATCTGCTCGAACTGTTCAGCCGTAAAATCAGACGACAAGAAACCGTCGCCCCTTGCGTCTTCCGGCAATACTGCCAACGAGTTAGCCTTCTGCAGAGTGACAACCTGCTCAAAATCTAGTGCGCCTGCTGTGGTGACCTCGAATTTTGACACTTGCAACTTCAACTATTCCTGACGATTTTCATTCTAATTGTCCCAATTTGCGATAATAGCGTCATCTTCAGAAATTGGTGTTTGGGTGTCCATAAAGTCGCGCTTTTTATCGCTTTTTGTAATTTTTAGCACAATCGCTTCGGCTTCGTCGCTTCCTGCCGTAGCGATTGACATCGACCTGGATTCACGAGACTCCAGAGAGGCGCTTGCCAAGCCGTCTCCGCAGGCTCGCAAATTAGCAGAGAAGATCGTTGAGGCCTACGGCGGAATTGAAAAAATCAAGAATCTGAATGAATTGATGTACAAAGCGAAAGGTACGATCAAAGAGAGTTCAATGATATCAGGCGCGGAAAACACCTTTGATTGCCTTGTTTTTGCGCGAGGCGACAAGACGAGAGTCGAACTGAACATTTTGGGACAACCAGTGGTAACAGGTTACAACGGCTCCCAGAGTTGGGTAAAACAGGGCGACAACGTTTTTCCAACCGACGCGACTACAGCAAAACATATTCAACTGGAAGTCGAACATGGACTGAAATTACTGGAGCGCATCGCCGAACGAAACTCATATCTGGCTCTAGGGGAGCCACAATCTGTCAACGGGAAATTGTGTCAGACACTTCTGATACGAGCTAGCGACGGCAAGTTCAGCCGCTTTTCCATCGACCCGACAACCAATCTGGTTGTACGAAATGAATACACAGGCATAGACCTTGAACAAGGATTGAAAACCGTCAAAGCTAATGATTACCTGGACTATCGCCCGATCTTCGGTACGCAGTTGCCCTACACGACAATCGAATACAACGACGGTAAAAAAAGCACTGAGACTCTGCTCACCGAAATTGAGCTCGTTCCGAACGGCAACGACACGATTTTTGACATGCCTCTCGAAATTCCGATTGCGCGCCTGAAACAGGGTCCTATCAAAATGCCTTTCGAGTACAAAGGCAACGAAGTCATGGTCAAATCAAAAATCAACGGCAAACCGGAAGTAGCGCTGATTTTGGACACCGGCGCCACAACAACTGTGTTGAATTCAGCAGATGCCACCAATTACGGTATCGCAAAAACTTCCGATTTTAAAATGACCACCGGATCCGGAACAATTAAAACGAGCTATATAACTCTTTCAAGCCTCAGTCTCGGTGACCTGACGCTCAACAATGTACCGGTTGCTGTCAGTGATCTGCCGGGCTTCCGCGAACTGCCGGGCGAAAAACCAGTGGGAATCATCGGCGCAGATATTCTGCGAAGATTTCTTGTTTGTATAGACTACGAAAATCGCGAGGTCAGCTTTTCTGATCCCCGTGAAGTCAAAGTACCCGAAGATGCCATCGTAGTACCTACGGAACCGGCTCTGGGAGCGGCCGGGTTGGTCGTTCAAGGCAAGCTCGACGGTCAACCGCTGACGATGCTTGTCGACACAGGCGCAGCATTCAACAATGTTTCGGAGCACCTGGTAAAGAAACTACTCAAATCGGCGCTCTTGCCGGTTGGGAAAGTAGAGGGGCTGGACGGGCAAAAGATAAGCATTGGCGCAGTTATGTTCAAAAATCTGAAAATTGGACCACTAACAGTGCCCAATCCAATTTTCTCAGTCGCACCAGATACAATACCGGGTGCACCCAAGGGAATTATCGTTAACGGAGCCCTTGCGATCCTTGGGAACCCTTTCTGGAGCCACTTCAAGCTGACAATCGACTATCGAAACCAACGCCTGCTGTTGCAACGGTCTAAGACGCAGGAACAATTTGAAGCCGCCATGGCCGAGATTGATGCGATCGATGAGAAATACTGGCGCTCGCATGATGCGGTAGCAGCCGCCTCACAACTCAAAGATCTTTCAAAAAAGCTGGAATCACGCGGTGTTCTTTCCGGAGCTTCTGTTTGCCTGGCTAGATCTGCCCTTTACTCGGCTATAGATCTGAAGTCATTTGATGCAGCACATGCCTCCGATTTGCCAACCCGGCTCAACTCCATCAACGCAGATTTCAAAAACGCCGAACGGCTAGCCACGACGTCAAAAGACAAAACCGCTCTGGCTGAGGTTCTAGCAGCCAATGCGACATATTCACTCAAGTACAGCATGCCACCAAATACAGCGGCAGTGAAAGCTTTACTGAGCACGGCTATGAGTTACTCCCCGACAAATGTATCCGTATCGTTAGCATGTTACTGGCTGGCGAAACAACTAAAATCAAAAACTGCCAGCCAAATTGTCGACCAGGTGCTGATGACTCAGCCAAACAACTGGGACGCGCTCTGGGAGCGATACAGAGACGCAAAGGCGCAGGCGAACAGTCGTGATCAGACGCTTATCGTAGAACAACTTAAACGCTACTATTCAGGCTTTCCCGACGTCGAAGCGATTGATACCGAATCCAGTGCGGGCACCAATCCGTAACCAGGCTGCAAGACACACGGAAATCAGTCGGCTCAGACAGACAAGCGCCTAAAATGACACGGGATCAGGCTTGCTGGGGTTGCTGCGCAGCCAGTACTACCTGAAACGGCAAAGTTCCCACTATTTGACCGTCAACATCAAGCGCGAAACTATAGACGCCTTCGCGATCGAAGGTCAAACCAGTGAAAGCATTGATAATTTTGTGAGTAATATTCTCATTCGGCAGTGGGTCTACTTGAGCCATTGGTGAGGCTCCGAGCAGGTTGCCATCCGGATCCATGACCTTAAACTGATACTGGAATCCCACCTTACCACCAGTCAACTGCGCGAAAGCATAGATGAGAGGAAGCTGAGTAGGGAAGGCTGGGGCGACAACTCCACTGTGAATGTTGACGCAAGAAATAGCATCTCTTCTCAGCACATCTTGCAGCACTAGTTCGCAAAGAACAATTCCAATCAACTGCGGTCTGTCACTCATTGCACTTCCTCTTGGTACGCTAGGCCGCTTATTATATCAGCGCAAAAAAAAATTCCATCGGCCGATCAAACTTGGTTGTTTACTTTCGATGCGCTTATAATGGTTGTCATGATCGATCCAGAAAATTTCTCATACGTCGAATGGAGTTTCTTTTGCCTCGCGGCAATCTTGATTGTGTTCTTTTTGTGCCGCTGGATTGACATGGTCTACTGAGACAATCAAAAAATGTGTCGCGGCTCGCGAGATAACACGAGCCTCCGGCCGCAAAGCGACCTCGCACGGATGACGACTTGCGCCCTTGCGTCATACTGACAACTTCTGTTGAACCCCGGTTGTCATTTGGTATCGCAAACTGCGCTATTAACGCCTACTAACAACCAGGATGCAGGGCGTCTACTTATTGAAAACATATAGAGATCTTGGCTAGTGTAACTTCGTTTTTATCACACTTCTTTTTCCGGATTTAGATCAACCTTTAGCCAATCTCCTCTGAGATAGAAGCTTTCCTGAACACCGCGCGCGTAGCTATGTTGCTGCGCCGATTGAAATCGACTGGTCCCAAGCGCGACTGGTCGAACTCTTTCGCACGCTCCTGAGCGTGTTTCCAAAGAACTGGAGATTTATCATGAGCAAGCCTCAAAAGACGTACACGCTTGCGATAACCGCATCCATCGGTTGTGGCAAGTCAACGGTGCGTCGGTGTCTGGAGCAGCTCGGTGTACCGGTTGTCGACACAGACGACATCGCACACCAGCTTCTCAACTCGCCGAACCCCATCTATCACGCCATCCTGGAACGGTTTGGCCACCATCTGGTGGACGCACCCGATGCCCCCATCAATCGCAAGAAGCTCGGCGCCATCATCTTCGCAGACCCCAAGGCTCGCGAAGACCTGAACGCGCTGATGCATCCTGCCATTCGCTTTGTCTCTCAGCAGCGCATCCAGAACTTCAACAGTGACATCGTCGCCGTCGAAGTGCCGCTGCTTTTCGAATCGGGTCAGCAAGATGAGTATGACGAAGTCTGGGCGGTGCTCGCAGAGAGCCACGTTCGACTGCAGCGTCTCATGGTGCGTGACTCGATCACAGCGACCCAGGCGCAGATGCGCATCGATGCACAGTGGTCGCAGGAGAAGAAAGCGGCTCTGGCGCATCGCATCATCGACAACTCGAACAGCATCGAGGAGACTCGCAAGCAGGTGATCGCCTGCCTTGCGAAAGCCCGAGCCGCTGCGAGAGACTCCGCAACGAGTCGCTCCATCGACGCGACAAGCGCCGAATATCACGACATCCTCAAGCGCTTCGGCTACCTGGGTACCGACCAGGCGCTGGAGCAGATGGGCGACCTGTCGACGACAGCGCACAAAGAGGCGAACGCCTCGATGACGCTCGTGGTCGACTCGACCAACACGGATGATGGTGACCACAATCGACGCGAGCTGCAGGTGGACGTGCACATGTCGGTGAAGCAGACAGCGCCGCCGCCGCCTCCTCCTCCTCCTCCACCGCCGCCACCGCCACCTCCTCCACCGCCGCCTCCCCCTCCGCCGCCTTCCGACAAGAAGCGCTGCTGGTGGATGCTCGGTGTTCTCCTGGCGGCGCTTATCGCCTTCTGGGTGATACTTCAACGCCCATCAGTGCCTGTGCACCCTGTGACACCGCCACCGCCTATCGTGCAAGTCGATCCCAAGCCACCGCCTGCAGTGCCACCGACTCTGCCACCGCAGAAGGATCCCGGCAGCCCGACTTGCCCGGCTTCGGTGCAGTACCTGTCATCGCCACCTGATTTCATTCGCCAGAACCTGCACAACCGAGAGTTGTTCAGCGCCGTGCAATGGAAGGTCGAGTACGTGGCAGGCAATTGCGGCGGTGCAGTAGTGACTGGCACAGACTCCTCCGGACGAGTGGTCAACATCCAGAGCTACGGGCCAAACCTGCGTTTCCAGCATCAGTGGACTATCTTCTACGGTGCCGGCATTGTGCAGGTCGACCGCTTCGAGCCCTTCAACAACTTTGTCGGGCGCACCAATTACATCTTCAACAACAACGTTCTGGTCGACGTTCAGCAACTGGACGGCAATCAGAGGCTGCTCGTAGATGCGCGTTTTAACCGCTTCGATGGGCAGCTTGTTGTTGCGCTCAAGTTTTACGACGCACCGACTGGCCGTGTGACAAACAGCTACACGGTGGCGTCTGCTGACGTTCATTCCGCTTGCAATCAGCGGTTCTACCTGTTCGACATGTTCGGACAGAACATCTGAAACGGAGCTTTCCATGTCCAAGAAGACAACGAAGAAGCTCGCCGGTTCGAAGAATTTCACACTCCAGAAGTCGGGTGTGATCAAGATCGCCGGCGAGTTCCCCAACCTCATCGAGCCCTGGTCCAAGACCAAGGTTCCCAACTACCTCGGCGCCGTCGACCACGCCCTTGCCATCGAAGACAAGGACGAGTACGAGAAGGCGCTGAAGGAAGCCGAGACCGAGTTCAACCTGCTCGTGCGCGAGATGGCAGCGGCCAAGAAGTCGCTCATCATCGCACTGCAGGGCCGTGACGGCGCCGGTAAGACCGGTGCCACCATGCGCATCACCGAGGCGCTCGGCTACGACTTCAAACTCTTCGCCAGCGTGCCCGTTGGGCCGCCGACCGAGGAGGAGAAGGCGCACGACTACCTGTGGCGCTTCTACAAGCACGAGCGCATGCCGGCTGCCGGTCAGGTGCGCGTGTTCGACCGCAGCTGGCAGGAGCGAGTGCTGGTCGAGAAGGTGATGGGCTTCACGCCCGAAGAGAAGATTCGCGACTCCTACGCGGAGTTGCGCGTCTTCGAGTGGCAGCTGCAGCGCCAGGGTGTCGTGCTGGTCAAGATCTGGCTCGACATCTCCAAGCGCGAGCAGAAGAAGCGCTTCAAGGCGCGCAAGGAGTCCAAGCCGTGGAAGGTGAGCGCGTCCGATGACATCGCCCGCTCCCACTGGGACGACTACACCCCTGCTGCCAACGAGCTGTTCCACCGCACCGGCACCGACTTCGCGCCGCAGTTCATCATCTCGAGCGAGGACAAGCGCTACAGCCGCGTCACCGTTCTGCAGGTGATCAACCAGCAGCTGCGTCAGGCGCTCGGCAAGTAACCCTCACCCTGCGAACCGCGGGTTCAATCGAACTCGCGGTTCAACGGGAAAGGAGCAACTCTTCATGAACAAAACAGTCACGGTTTCACTCGTGCCTGGCCAAACCTACCAGCAACAGATTGTTGCAGGTAGCCACACAGTGCTCGCCGATGTCGACACCGCATCTGGTGGCGCCAACGGCGGACCCGACCCCAAGGAGCTGGCACTCGGCGCACTCGGTGCCTGCACTGCCATGACCTTGATCATGGTCGCCGCGCGACGCAAATGGAACTTGCAGAGCGTGTCGGTCACCGTCACATTGACGGACGAAGCCGACCCGAACGACAAGACCAGGCGCATCGCGGTGATTACCGAAGATGTTTCGGTCAAGGGTCAACTCTCCGCGCAAGAGCTCGCCGACATCAAGGCGACCGCGGCCAAGTGTCCCGTCTACAAGCTCTTCGAAGGTCCGAAACGTTTGGAAACGAACGTCATCTCGGTGCCCTAGTGCAGTAGCAGTGCTTCGGAAACGAAGGACGCACTGACTCGATAGCACTTGTGACGAGGCATTTTTCTCCAGTGGCACCACTTCCGGTGCCACGCAGTCATCAGACAAACTTCTGCGTGCCAGGCACGACGAAGTTTGTCCTCAAGTAAGGTCAAATCTATGCCATACATCATCAGTGCGATCCTCGTTATCGCAATGGCGTCGGTGGGCGGCTTCTGGCTGCACGCCGAGCGCACACGGAAGAAGCGCTACCAGGCCGAACTGGCTCGGGTGAAGGCGCTTCCTCTGAACGAGCGGCTCGACGAGCTGCTCAAGGCTCGTCGTGAACTGGTCGAGGCGCGTCAGCACCTGGCCTCCATCCGGCGCGCTTTCAACAGCAGCTGGGGTTACCGTCGCAACCCCTACTTCTCTCGCCTGATCATCGCAGAAGCGTCCTACAACGCCGCACACGACTGGGTGAAGACGGTCGAAGAGCTCTGCAACGAGCCTGCCTGAGCTGCCTGAAAGCAGTCGCAACAACTGAAAGAGTCGCCGAGAGCAAGGTCAATCGACCCCAATCTCGGTGACTTTTTCACCTTTTTGCACCTTTTTTGCAATTTTCCGGCCGTTTTCAGTCACTTTTCGACCTTTTTTGTACGGCTTCTATTCATTTTGCTTTCAAGAAGTGAAAGCTCGCTTCACAACATTTACTCTTTGGCACTTGCCAACAAGACCACCCTCAAATTCAGTCTGAATCAGGCTTTACGAGAATAGAAGCGATGCTTGGCAAATTCTAAAATTGGCAAGATGAACCGGCAATAGTGACCTTGCCGAGAACATAAGTTATTCTAGTTCGCCGCAAGCGCGAAAGGTAACCGGTCACCAACTATGATGCTCAAACTAAAATCGAATTTTATCCCGTTACTGTCCATGGTGTTATTTCTCGTTTCAATCAGTCTGGCTTCCTGTGCCAGCAAAGAACAGCAACTGAAAGAACGCCAGGAGACACTTGAAAAATTCGTCGTCTCACTGACAAAAAATGTTTTCGACAGAAACCCGGTTACCATCAAAGAATCAATGGGACAGTTGATGCGTCTGCAACTGAGTGAAGGGGCGCGCAACAAGCTTCAGGCCGAAGGAAAAATTCCCGACACCGAACTTGATGTTCTCAAAATCATCGACGATAACCAGAACGCACATATCACTAACAAAGTGGATGTTGACTCAGTGCACCCGACTGGACCTGTCGACCAAAACTTGATTCCCTTCAAAGTCGTCGCCAAAACAACCACTCTACAGAACGGACAACCCACTGACAGCAAGGTCTTCAACCTGACAGTGGTTTGCCAGTTAACACCGGAGATGGGCGGATATCCTCGCTGCACCGAAATCGATGGTTTGCCGGGTGGAAAGGAACCTGCTAAAGCGACCGGAAAAAGCTCGAGCAATACGCCGATTTCTAAGCGAAAACGTCGCCACTAGACAATAGTTCTTTTAGCAAACAACTGACCCCGATGCTTACCCCAAAATCACAGTAATGCTATAGATTATAGTAAAACAGTTGAAAAAAACAGTTCAGGAAGGCGGCGGGCTTGCGCCCGCCACCTCCCCGACTGCCTGCTGCTACTTGACCGGCACCGTGGGAACAGCCACGTTGACGGCTCGGGTCGGCACCGGGGTGGTCTCCGGAGTGACGACCGCCGAAGCGTCCGTCGTATCCGCAGTCCCCGCTGCACCCTTCCCACTGGAGTCAGCAGCGACATCAGCGGGCTTGGCATCGTCGGGCTTGACGACACCGGAAGTTGCGTTCGAATCGCCCGTACCATCCGCAGGAGCGCTTCCACCACCGGGGTTGACCGGGGGCTTCGGCTTGCGGCGCGGCGGCGGCACGACCAGAACGGGCTGCTGATTGGGGTCGTCCACGAGCGTCGAGGGGTCCCACTTGCCGGTGGCAAGCAGTTGCGCCTCGAGCTGCTTGTAGCCGTCCAGCCAGCCGGTCTGCCACGCATCCGTCGTCGCCAGCTTGCCCGTCCAGCCAACAGTCTTCTTCACCCACTTGCTCGCACGGGCGGCAGCGCGGCTCTGGAAGTGCTTGTTGATGTCGAACATGTTGACGAACACGAACTGCGCCAGCTTCTTGTTGCCGATGACGATGACGCCGTTCTCGTCATTGCCGTAGCTCGCCTTGGCGCCGAGGTTGTCGGAACCGAAGATGACCACCGGCTTGTCGCCCCACGGGTCGATGACGATGATCTTGCCGTGCGTGATGGCGTGCGCGTCCGGGAGCTTGAGCAGCTCCTTGACGAAGTCGGCGAAGTCCTGCTCGCGACCGGTTGCGAGCGTGAACAGCGGCTGCCGGCCCTTGCGACGCTTGGTCTTGACACCGATAAGCGCGTCGTACGAGCTGACGGTGAGGAACTGGTACAGCTTGGCGTTGCTGTTCCAGATGTCCGCCATCCACTGCACCACCGACGGATTGCCGGGGTAGAACACCTCGCCGACCAGCACCTCCTTGGCGCCCTCCATCAGCGACTTGACTCGCGTCAGGAAAGGCGACAGCGGCACCGTCGGGCCCTTCGGCTTGACGTTGCTGTCCATGGACGGCTGGAAGTAGGTCTCGATCACCGTCCCATCGCTCAACGTGACAGGCGCGTAGCCCTGAGCGTTGCGGCGACGGAAGGCGAGCGACTGCTGCCCGTTGTCAGCGAGCAGACGGTTCCAGTAGTCCATGAAGTTCGCCGCCACCTGGGCGTTGAAGATACGCGCCACCATGTTGGACTGGCAGCCCATACCCGTGTTCGTCCAGTTGGTGCTGCCAGTGGTCACGTCGGTCGGCACCTTGTTCTTGTCGACCTTGATCTGGAACTTGTTGTGGGCAATGCCCCAGTCCCCGACGAACCGGTCGTGGATGTCGGCGCCGTCGGCGTGCAGCTGCTGACGTGCCGGCGCGTTGGTGATGTCGTCCTTGCCCGTGTTGCCCAGGATGAGCGAGAAGTACTGGAGGTGCTTCCGGAGGAAGTCGACCAGCTGATTCGCACTCAGCTCGTAGAGCGCCTGGTAGACGTGTCCGCCATCGCTGACGCACTCGTTGATGGGCGCCATGAGCATCTCGGGCACCAGCGCCATCAGCTCCTTGCGGATGACGTTGTTGGGGTTGGCGTAGTCCTCCAGAGCGTCGATGATCTTCTGGAAGTCGGGCAGACCGTCAGCACCGAGACCGATCCGATGGGCGAGCCACTGGGTCGACAGAATGCCGCGGGTGAACGCCACGCTGAAGGTCTCGTCGACCTTGGTGGTAAGGGTGACCGGGTTCGTCTTGACGAGCAAGCCCACGATCGGCGCCAGGCTGCCGGGGGTACCGGACATGGCCTGGATCTCGTAGGTGTACGTCTCACCCGGGGTGCCGGTGAAGTCGATCCAGAACTTGCGCTGAATCGGCCAGACATCGCTGGGCTGACTGAGCCAGCCCTGGTTGTCCTGTCCTTCGAAGGGCAGCTTGGTGGTGATCACCTCGCGCTGGCCCTTGCTGTTGATGCGGGTCAGGCAGAAACCGAGGCAGCCGTCGATCTTGACGCCTCGATTCCAGTCCCAACCGATGAGGGTCACCGTGTCATTGCTATGAGCAGCGGCGACCAGGTTGATGGTCTTCGTCATGGTATGGTCCTTTCGTGCCGTTATTCGGCAGTTGGTGAAAGAAAAACCACAACGCACAGCCCGACAGGGTTGCGTGATGTGGTGTGGAATGGTTCGTGTTATTGCTTTAGGGGTGCGTAATTATTCGGTGCTGAAAAAGAGAAGTAGTACCCGACCGTCGCGCAAACGCATATATAAAAGCAAGAGGACTCATTTCTCTTAAAAGAGCCTCGGTATAAGCTTTAAAGCTCAGTCTAGAAAAGCTTTTTAGAGAGCTATAAGAAATTAGTGCGAGCTCCCGCGACTTCCACAAAATGCTGCTTTTTACTTCTTGACTACTCGCCTACCTAGCGCAATGCCCAGAAAAATTTGCGCCAACTTGTGCTAGCTGTCATGTCGCCACTGCATCTGATACCGAAATGAGATCAGTTAATCGAGATCCGCAACTCCATTGAACCTGCGCCGCTGCCAGGTATCGCTCAGCTGCGCTAGTAATCGCACCTGCCTGATACCAACTTTTGTTTGCGCTAGGATATAGATGAGGTGGCAAACATGATTAACTTCTGTCCACGGCGCCTTACTACTTTGCTGACTTTCGCACTCCTGCTGACACTATCAGCAAACTCTCAATCGGACTCTGCTGACAAAAAGGGCTCCGGCGACAAAAAAAGCCCCACCGAAAAAAAGAACCCTGCAGAAAAAATGGGGTCTGCCGAAATCAACAAGGGGCTGAACTACTTCCACCAGAGCAATTACGAGAAAGCACTCGACTCCTTTACACAAGTGATCGCGAAAGATCCGAAAAATGAAAGAGCCTGGTATCAGCGCGGCGAATGCTACATCAAACTGAAAAAATACGATCGCGCTATAGCCGACAGTTCACGAGCTATCGAACTCAATGCAGCAGACCCAAACGCATACAGATTGCGCGCCTATGCGTATCTGCAGTTACAGCAGTATGTGCCAGGCATTGCAGACTACACACGAGTGCTTGCTTTACGCCCAAATGACAAAGAAGCGCTGCAGAATCGGCGCATCGCCTGCAAGTTGATCGGCAAACCGGAACCGCCTGTGACTCCGACGAAAAGTGGATACGATCCCACTGAGCTCGTTTTGATAGCCCAACACGAAGCTGATCATGGGCACTTCACCAGCGCACTGAAAAAATTCCACGACGCCCTCGTCTATGACGACAAAAGGGCCGACACATACTATCGCAGGGCTGAGACTTATTTTGCTATGGAACGCTTCCAGGATGCCATCAACGATCTCAACGTTGCAGTTAAATTGAACCCCAAAGATGTCGGCTATTACTACAGTCTCGGCAAAAATTACACGTCGCTGAATCAGTACGACAAAGCCATCGAGAGCTTTAATCAGGTGGTTAAACTAATGCCGAACAACAAAGGCGTTCACATGCGCCTGGGCGGCTGTTATTTAGCTATCGGAGACAAGAAAAAAGCGATCGAAGAATGGGCGCTGCACTTAAAAGTACAGCCCCATGACGATAAAGTACTTTATCAAAAAGCAGGTTTATATCGCGAACTAAAAATGTATCCACAAGCACTGAAGGACTACAACTTACTTGTAGACAGGAACCCGAAGGACGAAGACTGGCACAGATTGCGGGGTGAGTTCTTTATGGAAACGCACCAGTACAACAAAGCCATCGAAGATTTCACGCAAACAATCGACCTCGACAAAGAAAATGCCGGTTCCGTATACAAGCTCAGAGCCAAAGCCTATCAGGCAGTCGGCAAGCCGGACCTGGCTGCCAGAGATCTGAAAGCAGCAAAAGAATTCGATGAACGAATCTAAAGTCGCACCACATCTGAAGTCGCAACATGTCTGAGCGTCTGCCCGAACACAAAGCTCGATCTCAAATCTCTTCCGAATCTCTTATTGATCCGCTAAATAGGCTGATTTCAATGCCTTGTAGGCAATCGTCCCATACAACAAACAGAGCAGCACGATCCCAACAATCGGAAACTTCATGATGATCTTCAAGAACGGTCGCAAAATATAGTCGAGCACAAGTATGCCTGTTGAGGCACTAGCTCCCCAGCCCATATAACTCTCCAGTTTTTAGTAATGACTAGAGTGTGGCAGCAATCGGTTAAGGCTGGGTTAAAACCACATTCTCCATAACTCACCAATCATACTAATGACAATAGTAGTAAAAGTCAAAAAGTGTAAGCCCTGGAATGAACCAGGGCCTACACAAAGAAACCAACACAGCCGACAATTTGCTCACCATCGCTACTTGGTGATGACCAGCTTCTCCAGCACCTCACCTTCCAGCGAGATCTGGCGCAGGATCAAGGTCTCACCGTTCACATCGCAAACAGTGAAGCTGTGCAAGTCGCCGGCGTGTCGAGCCGTCGACTCGAGCCAACCACTCTCAGAAGCCGGCAGATGCTGCTCCTGCAACTTCGCGCCACCAGCACCGGTGACAATGTAGATGACACCATCCGGCTTGGTGAAGGTAACTCCATCGAACTTCCGGTCGAGCTGCCACGTCCCATCCACAGAACCATCCGCACCAATCAAGCTGCCGTCTGCCTTGGGCGTGACGGTGAACTTGAGCGGATACGAACGCTCGTACAAGTGGGCATGCCCGTTGAAGACGATGTTCACACCGCACTCCTGGAGGATGCCCGTGAGGAGCCGCATGCGTTGCTCCTTGCCGTGCTTGTTGTGCGAAGTGAAAGGAGGCTGGTGGAACATGACGATCTTCCACGTGGCAGTGCTCGTGGAAAGATCCTTACGAACCCACTCCAGAAGCTCCTCATTGGTCCAGTCGACGTTGGAGTTGCCATCCAGGATGAGCCAGTGCGAGTTGCCATAGTCGTAAGAGAAGTTCGCCATGCGCGGATAACGACCTTGAGCAGCCTTCAGGAATCGCTCCTGATGAGACTTGTCTCCAATCAGCTTCTGGCTGATCTGGTCGGCGAGCGCATCGTCAGGGCCGTTCATCGGCTGCGACCAGAAGATGAAGTAGCCGAACAAGTCGGAGAAATCATCGAGGTCGGGCACGTCGATCAGGTCGGGTCGACCATAATCGTGGTTGCCCAGGCAGGCGAACGAAGGAATGCTGCGCAGAAGCGATGCCCCCAGAAGAGGCGAGGAGCGCTCTGCGTTGAAGAACGGAAAATACTTGAGCAGATACTCCGAAACCCGTCCGCGCTTGTAGGCGATGTCGCCGGGCATAGCGAGGAAATCGGGAGAGACCCGGGAGATCTGATAGGCGATCTTGGCCTGCTCCGGCTTGGCCTCGCCCATATCACCTACGGTGACAAAGCGATAGGGCTGAGACGCCGACTTGCGAGCCGTCGTGTAGGAAGAAAACACGAGCCCGCCGTTCTTGATGATATCGTACTCAATCTGCTCGCCAGGAAGCAGGTCTTGCACGACGCAATGAAACTGCGTCTGCTCGACGAGCGGAGCCTGGTCATGCTCGAGAAAAGAGACCGCGTTTTGATGCGGCTCGAGGAAGAACCGCTTGAAGTAGCCGCGCAGAGTCTTTGAGAGCCGAATCTCCACGGTCCACCGGTCGCCAGGCAGGCTTTCCGCGAACCACCGGATTTCCAGACTCTCATCACCGCGCTCACCAGGGGCGGTGCCAAGCTGAATGTAAGGCTTGACGAAAAATTCTGGCTTACAGCCAGGAGAAACGCTGCTGCCTGTGCCCGACTTGCTTTCAGCCTGGTCCGCGCAGGAAGTCACCTTGCGGCGACATCGAGTGCGAAGGACGTAGATTGCCAAGCAAATGTCGAACAAAAACAGCAGCACCAGTGCTGCGTTGTAGTACATATGCTCTCCTTGAGAGTTAGGAGCCCGAAACAGATTCTCCGGGCTCATCTTCACGCGCTGCCAGGCAGCGCCTTTTGACACCACGCACAGTGCGTGGACGCACGGGCGGAACAACATCGTTCCGCCCGGCGCAAATTAAACTCTGAGAACGACTTGGAATCGGCTCAGACAGCGGCGAACTTGTCGGCAGCCTCGACGAGAGCGCGAGTGATGCCGGGCTCGGACATCGAGTGACCGGCATCGGGCACGACGACGAACTCCGCCTCGGGCCAGGCCTTGTGCAGCTCGTAGGCGGTGGCGATCGGGCAGACCATGTCGTAGCGACCCTGCACGATCACACAGGGAATGTGCCTGATACGGGCCACATCATCGAGCAGCTGCGCATCGGACTTGAGGAAGCAGCCGTTGATGAAGTAGTGGCACTCGATGCGCGCGATGGCGACAGCGAATTCCGGATTGCCGAAACGCGCACGCAGCCCCTCGTCGACATGCAACTTGCTTGTCGAACCTTCCCAGAGGCTCCACGCCTGCGCCGCTTCGATGCGCACATTCTCGTCATCGCTGGTCAGCCTGGAGTAGTAGGCCTTGACCATGTCGACACGCTCATCAGCCGGGATCGGCTTGAGGTAGTCGCGCCAGAACTCGGGGAAGACAGTGGATGCACCCGACTGATAGAGCCAGTCGAGTTCCTGCTTGCGACCGAGGAAGATGCCGCGCAAGACGAGCTCGCTGACGCGGTCGGGATGCGTCTCGGCGTAGGCGATGGCGAGCGTGCTGCCCCACGAGCCGCCGAAGAGCATCCACTTCTCGATGCCGAAGTGCTGACGGATCGCTTCCATGTCGGCGACCAGATCCCACGTCGTGTTGTGGTCGAGCGAAGCGTAGGGCAAGCTCTTGCCGCAACCACGCTGATCGAAGAGGATGATGCGATAGACATCCGGGTCGAAGAAACGGCGATACTTCGCGTCCGTTCCACCGCCGGGTCCACCGTGGACGAAGAGCACAGGCTTGCCGTTGGGGTTGCCCGACTCTTCGAAATAAATCTTGTGTCCGTCCGAAACGCTCAGCATCCCTGTGCAGAATGGAGCGATTTCCGGATATAGTTCGCCTGCCTGCCGCTCACCAGTACTGGTGTCACGGGCGGGAGCTGTATCGGTACTCATGTGAGACCTCCACTTTCTGGGCACTGAAGATGGTGTCGTATGAACCTCAGTTCATCACGCTACCAGAAGCAGGTTCCATGTTCCCACTCGGCCCCATGCATACGCAAACGCGCGGAGCTGAAGATGAGCAAGAGATGGAGATGTGCCGGGTCTGACCTGCTATAGAACTAAAAGAAGTAAAGAACGAAATTTAACAGCTAAAACTAGTGCAGATCTAATTTCTTGATCAAGAGCATTTTAAGATCAATTAGCTAAGCTTCTCTATTTTAGGCTTTACAACGGCAAAAGCGTGGCTATGACAACTAGCAAACCTTGGCAACCACAGTTGAGCAATCAGGCTTAAGCGATGCCCGGAAGGTAACGAGCCGCTCCGAATGACAACCTCCGTTTCGTCTCTTCTGGCGCTTTCCTGAAGTCGAGATAGCAAAACTCATCCGGCGTTAAGAACAATTCGTCGCTCAGGAGTAGCAGCCAATCGCAGCTTACAGGCACGATTCATAACCGTCTCAAAGTCAGCCCCATCGCGTGGCACTTCACACAAGCCGACAGACATTCTCAAAGCGCTGCCGTGAATGCCATTTCCCAGCTGCGTGTTTTGAAGATTATGCAAAAACTGCTTGAGAGTCGCCGCCGCAGTTGTGCCCGAACAGTGAGGAAACAGGGCCAGGAAGCGCACTCCCGTAGCCGCAGAGATTGTATCGAGTGCCTGCCCTGCACTCTCGAAACACTCCTGCACCTTGCCGATACTCTCGTAACTGAGTACGCCTTGAGACTCCAGGCCAATGGCAGCGATACAAAATGGTGTCCTGCTCATTTCAAAACGAGCAAACTCGGTGCGGGCAAGCATCAAGAACATACCGTACTTAAGCATGCCGGAAGGCTCAATCAAATTGTCGAATGTCTCTGCGATCAGGTCATCAGCATTGGAAAAATCGTCGGGATTGACTTTGATTTTCGCCGCCAGAGGAATGGGCGGAGCGGCACTACCAGGCAATTTTGGCGGAGTTGCCGGTTGAGCCGGCGCAGCTGCAGGAGCGGCGGCAACAGGTGCAGCGGAAACTTTTCCTGCCAACAAATCTTCGAGCGATGAGTTGACCGTGCGCGTCGCTGCCGGATAGCCATTCTGAAATTTGAAATCACCAGAGGTCCAGGTCAAAAGGTCTACGACTACGCTATCGCCGGTCATGTCACGGTCTTTGTAAATCGAATGCACAGACTTAGCATGCACAGGCGAGCCGTCGGTAAAAAACACCTCTGATTCGACAGTGCCCTGATTGATGAGAAGACGCCCTGTCGCCTTGCTTGACGCCAAACGCTGCACTAAGTTGCGAATCGGTATTTCTCGCAAGTTTCCTGATTCGAGCGAGCCCGCACCACCTGCGGTGCCGGACTGAGCCGCACCACCATAGCCAGCCGCAGCACCACCGTAACTTCCGGCAGAAGCACCCCCATAGGTGCTCTCAGAACCGCTTGAAGCTCCACCATAAGCGGGAGCTCCTCCATACTCGCTTTGAGCTCCGCCATAGGAGGGCGGTCCACCGGCACTGTCTCGTGACTCCGGCGAAGCACTCTGGTTCGCCCACTGTTCGTCAAGCGGTGCAGACGCTGCCGCATCACCAGCCTGGCCGTCGACCAGTATTTCATCAATTACCGACAGCACCATATAAGAGTCGCTCGTCTGCATATTAAAAAGCTGCTGGCGCCGACCTTCGATGTCTGCTTGCAACGTCCAATCAGCGGCACTGACTGCAGCATTATCGTGGGCGCTGACGGCCCAACCTTTACGCTGGTCTGCCTTACCATGCGTGACGACGTTCAGATAGTACATCTTAGTCTGATCGGGCGAATGCCACTTGTACTGAAAGGTTCGATCCGGAGACTTCTGGGACAGACCCAGAATCTGTGTCAGATCTGCATTTGTCGGCGGTTGTTTCTTGGCTGCTTCCTCCTGAGGCTTTTTGCTTTTTCCCAGACCGAAACCGCTGCTTCTCATTACAATTTCTCCCAGACGCTAACTCAACTTGCCCCAGCGAACCTACCTTGTAACACCCAGGCGCTATACTTGCAAACGATGATTGCGCCTCTGTTTTACTCACCAAAATACAAGACCGACCTTGGCCGGTTCGGCATTGACAAGCCCTTCGCTCTGGATCGGGGCGAGCTCGTCTTGAAACGCTTAAACGAGGAAGCAGCTGCCCGTGGCGCTGAAAAAATCCAGTATCGTCTGCCCGAACCCATATCTGACGCGGACGTTCGACTGGTTCACACGGCCGAGTATCTGGAAACTCTGAATGACGCCGCCACTTGGCTTGATATTTTCGAATTCAAGGGTAACGAGTACATTCCTGAAAAAGCTATCGAGCCACTGCCAAATTTAATCGAAGATTTGAGACTAAAAAGTGGTGGCACCCTTGCAGCCGCAATGCTCAGCCTGGAAACAGGGCTAGCCGCCAGTCTG
Source organism: Candidatus Melainabacteria bacterium (assembly GCA_003963305.1). Classification (NCBI taxonomy): domain Bacteria; kingdom Bacillati; phylum Candidatus Melainabacteria; species Candidatus Melainabacteria bacterium. Next base: position 19,029 of record RXJR01000033.1, read on the forward strand.
GGCGGAGGCTACCACCATGCCTTTGCCGATCGCGGCAGAGGCTACTGCGTGATCAACGACGTAGCCATCGCCATTCGTTCGATGCAGAAAAGCAAGCTGGTCAAAAATGTGCTGATTGTCGACCTGGATTTTCACCAAGGTGACGGCACAGCCAGAATCTTTCAAAACGACGATTCAGTTTTCACATTTTCAGTACATTCACACGAAGGATGGCCCGACGAAAAACAAACCAGCGATCTTGACGTGCCCGTGAAAGAGTCAGAAACAGGGTGTTATCAAGAGCTGATGGAAGCCGGTGTGAAAGAGTCCCTGCGCCGCTTTGCACCGGATATGGTGCTGTTTGTAGCGGGCAGCGATCCTTACGAGAAGGACGTTTTGCCGGGCACCAAATTCATCAGACTCTCACTTGAGGCTATGAAAGAAAGAGATTTCTATGTTATAGATACATTTGCGGGCAAAGGTATTCCTCTTGCCATGGTCTTTGCCGGCGGGTACGGGCCAGATGTCTGGGAAGTGCATTACTGGGCGACACGCCGACTACTGGAAAGAGCGGGAATAATTGTTTGAGATGCAGCCTGCTCGACGAGCAAAGGGCACAAATGTGCGTCACCTCGTAACAGCAAAAGCAACTCCGTTTCTTAAATGGGCAGGCGGCAAATCGCAACTGCTTGCGACCTTCGACAAATTCTATCCAAAGAATTTCAACCGCTATTTCGAACCGTTTCTGGGCGGCGGGGCGGTGTTTTTCAGCCTGGCAGCCCGCTATGAAGGGCTGAGAGCAACAATCTCAGATTGCAATGATGAATTGATCAACTGCTACACGATGATACGCGATCAGCCCGATGAAGTTCTCGAAGAATTGCGTGAACACCGCAACGACATTCATCACTTCTACAAGATCAGAGCCCAGAACGCCGATCAACTGGACGACGCCGAACGCGCTGCCCGCATGATTTTCCTCAACAAAACTTGCTTCAACGGACTCTATCGAGTCAATCGAAAGGGACAGTTCAACGTACCTTTCGGTCGCTACAAAAATCCCAAACTGGTTGATAGTCAGAACATTTATGCCGTCAGTCGCGTACTGGCCAACACCCAGATTATCTGTCAACCATTCGAAAAAGCAGTAGCCAAAGCCAGACAGAACGATTTTGTTTATTTCGATCCGCCTTATCATCCACTCAACAGCACTTCCAACTTCACAAGTTACACGAAAGGTTCGTTCAACTACGCCGATCAAGAGCGTCTGGCTCAAGTGTTCAAATCGTTGAGCCAGAAAGGTTGCTACGTCATGCAAAGTAATTCGGACATCCCTGTGATTCGCGAATTGTATTCAGGCTTTCGCATCGAAACAGTGCAGGCAAACCGCGCTATCAACTGCAACGGTGACAAACGCGGTCGCATCAACGAACTAATTATTCTCAACTACTGATCGTCAAAGCACCGTCAAGTGCACACCACTAGTGGTGGCATAGGCAGAGCGGGCGGGATGTGTTGCCGTGCCATGCTTGAGCGTGTGTTGCACTGCACGGCGAGCGACAGGGTGGCTGGTCGAGCGCTGTACGGGCACGAAAACAGTCTCAAAAGAGGCGGTTTGATAGGCGCGCCGCGTTCCACGTGCGCCTGCTCCCATGTTATAAACACTGCTCGACTCACGCTTCAAATCCTTCTCTTTGAGCGCTTTCCAGACGTAATAGCGATTCCATAAGGCCGCCATCTCACGTTTGCTCACCTTGTAGTCTGCAGTATGGTAAGCATGACGAGCGGAAGACGCCGCTCTCGAGGCTGCCGAAGTCACATCCTGATGTGGTATATCCAAGACACTCACCTGCTCGATAGCTTCCCGTAACACGCGGGCTGGACCCAAGATATCATAACGTGCTGGAAAGATCCTGTACTCACCCTATTCTTATGTTCAACTACGGTCAGACTTAATGTTTAGGTTGAGTTCGCTGCTGGTGGAAATCTTTCATCAATCACTGTGAGTAACAATTGCACTCAGCCGTCGAATGCCCTCTCGAATCTCCTCGGGAGAAAGGTTGCCGTAACCGAAGACAAACTCGCCGCGGCGCGGATTCTCGAGATAGCAGTTCGTGGTTGAAACCAGACCGACGCCGACTCTGGCACAGCGCGCAATCAGTATTTGATCCGGGACAAGCGATTTGATTCTAGCCATGACATGCAGTCCGGCATTGTCACCAAATATGGTGACTCGATGGCCCAGATGCTGCTTGAGGCTGTGTATCAAAGCCGAACGCCTTTCCTCATAAATTGGCTTCATATGCTTGATATGCCGCTTTAGATGCCCTTCTTCGATGAAGTCGGCCAATGCCTCCTGCATCTGCGCAGGCAACGGGTCAGCGGCCAGCCGGCGCATATTCTCGAATAGTTCAACAAGATTTTCAGGCACGACCATATAGCCTATGCCAAAAGAGGTGTAGAGAATCTTGCTGAAACTGCCCACATAGACGACCAGACTGTTTCTGTCCAGACCAGCTAGAGCGGGTATGGGCTGCCCTTCGTATCGAAACTCGCTGTCGTAATCGTCCTCTAAAATCACAGTATTGGCTTTGCGGGACCAATCAAGAAGTTCCATGCGCCTCGACATAGAAAGAATCGTACCTGTAGGAAATTGATGTGAAGGCGTCAAACAGAGCAATTTGATGTCATTTCTGGTGCGTGCGGCCAGTTGCTCGACAATCAAGCCTGATTCATCTACATCGATGGGCACAAGTTCGGCACCGTAAGCCTCGATGGCCGCACGCGTGTCCATGAAGCAGGGATTTTCCATAGCCACCAGATCGCCTCTGGCGATGAACAAGCGACTGATCATATCCATCGCTTGCTGATATCCAAGTGTTGTAATCACCTGGGCAGGCGAACAATCGATGCCGCGCGTCTGCCTGACGAGATCGGCAATTGCCTGACGCAACCTCATCGAACCGGCTCGTGGTCCCCAATCGAGCAAACTGCTCTGAGCGACACGACTGCGTTTCCACAAATTTTTCGTCCACTGCTCAAGTGGCAATTCTTCGAGCGCATTGCGCCAGAAATAAAAGGGAATCTCCAGGTCCTCGCCCACAGGTGATTCGATCACCTCAGTCTTGCTCAGTCTCTTGCCCAATTCTGTCAATTTGTTGGTGACGCGAGCAGGCACCGGGCCGCTCTGAGAAGCAGGCAATTCCAGACATACGAAGGTATTGGACTTGGCTTTTGCGTCCAGATATCCCTCAGCAATCAGCTGTTTGTACGCATCGACAACTGTAGAGCGGGAAATTTTCAGCGTCTCTGATAATTCGCGCGTCGATAAAACCCGCATTCCAGGCTTCATCTCGCCCGACAGGATGGCGGCGCGGATGTGGTTGTACAACTGGCGATCGAGTGTTACGTCACTGTTTCGATCTAGCTGGATATTAAGGGTGATCATCATCGCGATGATCATACGATAAATGCAAACCAGTGCGTCTTGCCAACGCTACTATATTGATGACTAGAAGGGATAAAAAAAAGAGCTACGTGGAGGGCCGGAAAGCCTCATCCACGTAGCTCATAACCATCATCTGGTTTTTGTGCCAGACAGGCGCGTTTCAGTACTCGCCGTACATCGAGTAGGGATTGTACGGATAGATGCCGGTCGGTCCAGGCGGGCGGTCGAAGCGCTCCAGTTCCATGAGCTTGGCCGGCAGCGTCTCACGCAGGTTTTCAGACGGTGTGTGCGGCGTCGATGCGATCTTCTTGCCGTCCTTGTCGTAGACCTCCACCTTGGCCAGAGTGCCGTCGGGGGCAAACGTCTTCTCGATGCGTGCGGAGCCTGGAGGCTGATGGTAGATCGTCACCGTTTTCGGTGTCATTCCATCATCAGCGGTATAGACTGCCAGCAACGTGTTGTCTTTCGTATCGGTCTGAGCCGCATACGTCAGACGGTAACGCTTGATCGAGCCGCCATCGGGGGTTTGCAGGTTGTCCACCGTGAAGGTCTGCTTGTAAGACGGCTCGCCCTTCTCGGTGTAATAAGCAACCGTCATGCTGCCGGCGTTGATTTCACGCTTGACGATCTTGGTGCCGTCGAAACGCAAAAGCGTCAGGGTGACGGTGTTCGGACCCTGCTCGAGCCGCTTGTAAACGTTCACACCATCGGGGTAGTAGAACTCGGTCGTGATCGTCGACCCCCGAGAATCTGCCTTGGCCACCGAGGTCTTGACGCCTTTGTCGGTGAAGGTGGTGATCACGGTGCTGCCGTCGGTTTGCAACAAGAGCGACGAAATCACAGCGCCGTTGGCAGCATATGACTCATCGAAGTTGGCCACCCACTTGTCTTTCTTGACGAAGCGCTGATGGCGAGCCACGGTTTTACCGTCGGCGGCAAAGCTGTACGATTCGAAAATCGTGCTGCCACCGAAGTTGGTGCCCTGACGTTGCAGCTTGCCGTCCGGATAGTAGTCGACGACCGAGACGTAAGTCTTGCCGTCGGCTTCATAGACTGCCTGCCGCTGAAGCTGGCGCACCGTACTGCCTTCAGGCGCCGGATACCAGATCTTCACTTCAGCCAGAGTTTTGTCGGCACGGTGCGTAGCCACAGCCGTGCGATTGTCCGAATACTCGATCCGTTCGTCAAAACCGCCGCCGGGCCTGCTCGTGACGAAGCGCACTTGCTCGGCACCGCCCGGTTTGAGAATGACGCTGTTGGTCGTCGACTTCGGAAGAGACAGTTCGCTTTTCTGTCGGCTGCCGATCGTCGCCAGACCGGCAACGATCACAAGCAGCAGAGCGAGAAGCGCAAGATACTTTCGCGAATTCATGTTGAGATCTCCTTGAACGGGAAGAAGCCGGAGTGCTCTTCACCCGCTCAGAGAAACCAGCGTTGGGCTGGTCTGTGGAAAACAATTTTGCACCGTAAGTGGTGCGAAACTATTAGCAAGCGGCACGCCGAGCGGGTCTTCGACCGAAGTCAAAGACCCGCCCTTTGTGCAGGGGAGAACGCCTCCCCGGTCGCAAATAAATCGCTTCCGAGCGGCGCCCGAGGGACTGCGAGGTGCCCTCGAACGCCACTTCAGAAGCTGACCACCCGGTTACTGGGTCGTGCACGGGTCCTTCGGAATCTCCGAACCCGGCGCGCCAGGCACCTCGGGCACGAGGTTGCTGTGGTCCTTGCCGCAGCCGCAGATGGCCTTGGAAGCACCGGGCACCAGCTCCGAGGCCTCCAGGCGCTCGCGCACCGTGTCGAGCATGCGCAGAGCGTTCTTCTCGACCATGGCGATCGAGCTGCCGACGCGCCGACCGCCCTCGGTCAGACCCCAGTAAGCCATGGTGGCAGCCGCTGCCACGTAGGTGGCATACATGCCGCCCATGTCCTCGGGAACCGCCGAGCTGCCGGCCATGAGGTTCTGCGCCAGCGCATCGACCTTGGCCTGACGAGCACGATTCCAGTTGACCAGGTCGGACGTCGACACACCGCCGAGCGACTCGAGCGGCTTGCGAATCAGAACCCGCGCCACAACAGGAGCCACCTGCTTGAGGTCGGACATGGCGATCTTGACCACCGACTTGCTCTTGCCCTCGGTGTCCTCCCAGGTGATGTAGCGGGGAAGCGGGCTGCCGACCGCCTGGTCAGCGAGAGCACGGCACTGCTCGGCCTCCTCGGGGAAGCCGATCTCGTCGAGCGCGGCCGCCACGATGTAGGCGCGAATGTAGTCGGGCGGGTGCGGCAGGAAGGTGTGCCGGCCGTCCTTGCCCAGCTCGTAGTACGAGCTCGAGCGCAGCAGCTGGTCGCTGTCCCTGGCCGCGAAGACGCTGCGTCCCTGCGAGTTGAAGGCGCAGAAGGTCATCACCATGTTGTAGAGGAAGGCCGGTCCGACCGAGAGCACCCCGCCCGAGATGTCGGCATCGACCTCGCCGATGGTGTCGGCGAAGAGCTGCGCAATAAGCTCGATGGGCTCGTAGGAGAACTTGCCCACCTTCTGCTTCTCGGTGACGAAGTTGAAACCCTTCTCCTGCCAGACCTTGACGATCTCAGCCACCACCGACTGGGTGAGCTCGGAAGCCAGCCCGTTGATGTCGGCGAAGATGTCGTGACGGAACTCGTGCGTGTAGAGCACGAGCATGAGCGAGATCATGTCACGCTCGTCGTGAGGCACCTCGATGGCGTGAGCCTTGATCGGACCCTTGCTGCCGGGCAGCGTCGACGGTCCTTGCGGGCTGAAGCGAGCCACGAAGACCGAACCCACCTGGAAGATGTTGCTCTCCAGCTTGGCGCGGCACGGACCCGTCTTGCCATCGGCGCAGTGGTCGTCCAGGGCGCCCGTCTCGAACAGCTTGAAAGCCTGCTCGACGACGAAGGTGACAGCCTGGAGCTGCTTGTACATGCCGTCACGCAGCTGGCCGAAAGCATCCGTCCAGATGCGCAGCACAGTCAGGATCTCGGCCAGCTCTTCGTCGAGCGAGCCGACAGCAGCCTCGAGCAGCTGATGAGCAGGGGCCTTGGGGTTCTGTCCTGCGAGCACGGAGAGCACGCGCGGCAGAGCCTCACGGTAGAGAGCACGGAGCTGACCGAGCTGACCACCCAGGCTCATGATGGCCGGGCGGTACTTCGGCTCCATGTTCTGGCCTGCCCAGTTGACGGCGCCCGCGAGCGGGTCGAAGCGGTCGGCGATGATGGCGTCGAAGCGTCCGTTGTGGAGCACCTGACGCACACCCTCAGCCGCCACCCAGAGAGTGGGTCCGAGACCCTTGCCGGCCTGCTTCTCCTCGGGCAACTGCGGCACGAGGGGAACGGGCACACCGGCGCCGGCCGGCAAGAGGGGGAAGGCCTCGCTCATCTCGACGCGGATGGGCGGCAGGCCGAACTCGCGCCGGGTGGAAGACTCGGCACGGTCATCGGCTGCCTCTCCGACCACGCTGGACGAGTCGTTCGCCAGCCGCGTCAGTGAGTTGATGACGAGAGTTTCCACCTCGGGAAAGTTGAAAGACTGCTTGCCATAGCCGGGCAGAACCACGATGTGGTTGCACCCGCCATGCTTGGTGTGGGTGGCGGCAGGCTTCTTGCCGGCGCCGACGATGATGTTGTTGAGCTTCGCCAGAGTGGCGGTCTTTTTCTTGGTCGTAGCCATAGTGTGTAGGCTCTCCTTACTTTGATCGCCGTTGAGCAACCGCCCGAAAAGGCAGCTGCTCGCAGGCGCTGGAAAAAGATGGGTGCCCGAAGACACCCAGGAAATCGCAACCAGAGCCGCGATTAGTCATTTGAAGACAGAACGGGCAGCGTTACGACCGGCTGGCCAGAACGCTGCGAATGGTCTTAACGAGCACGTCGACAGAAGGCATCGAGCGATACTCGGGAATTTCGAGCCGCACGTAACGACCGATGCATGCACTGGGCGTGACGATGGGCTGGCTCTCCTGAAGGGCCTGCTTGAAGGCGTTGGGCGACCAGGGCTCGGGCACCTTGAAGCAGATGATTGAAGGAACGAGGGGTCGCTCCGGTGTGCTCTCGAGCACCTCGATGCCGTCTACGGCGGAGAGGGCTTCCACCACCTGGCGACGCAGCCTGGTCACAAGTGCAAGCTGATGCTGCCTGCGCTCGCTGTAGGTCTCGCCCACGCCTCGCCAGAAGTGACAGCGCACAGCCTCACGCATCGCCACCACCTCGGGAATCGAGACGGCGCCTTGCTTAAGGAGGTGCGGGGGAAAGCGATCTTCGTACTGAGGCTCGAACTGGAAGTGCGAGACCCAGGGCGGTGCCTCCTTCATGCTGCCGGTTTCGATGCGCTTGAGGAAAGCTTCGAGCAACTCCCGCTTGAGCACGAGCGTCGAGGCAATCAGCAAGCCGCCGAGCGCCTTGGACGAACCGAAGACGTAGGCATCGCAGAACGAGACCGGGTTGGCGATAGATTCAGCGTCGGTGCGACCGATGCCCTGAATGTCGTCGACGATAAAAGAGAGCTGAATACCGTCGGCTTTCAGTTCCTCGACAGCGCGCGAGACTGCCCTGACAGGCAGAATGCGCCCCGTTTTGGTGACGTGAGGCAGAACCAGGCAGCCTGTGATGCGACCGCCCTCAGAAAGGCTGTAGGCAGCCTCTTTGATCGACTGGACGAGCTCGTCGTTGGTGAGCCGCCCGATACCGATCACCTTCGAGGTCGGCGTCACATCAGGCGGATACGGCAGAACCGGCTCCGCTTGATAGAAAAGAGCGCTCGTCGGCTGAAACATCGCCGACTCCATCTGATTGGGATTGCGCCCCATCAGAGCAGCTGGAACGAGCGACCCGCCTTCGTCGGTGGTGATGGTGAAGAAACGCCCGCCGACCGCGCTGACGTGAGCGCAGAGGCGCGACGCAAGCAAGAGCGAGGCAGTACCGCTGGCATCGAAGACAACCGGCGTCTCGACGGTAAGCTGCAAGAGCTGACGAATCAGAAAGCGGCTGTAATCCATGTCTTGCAGGTAGTAGCGTGTCAGCGCGGCCGGGTCATCGAGGAACCGACGCACAGCGTTCACCGCCTGCTTGGCTGGTCCTGACACTTCCATCGTGGGCGACGCAATCGTGGCACCGCCCCACCAGTTAGAAAACTTGTGCTTCCAGTCGACTCCATGCCTGGGCACGGGAGAAGTGCCGGCAGGAACAGACCCGAAGTGCTGTTTGGGGTTGAACATAAAAGTTGTCGCCTCCTTCCACTAAGCAAGCTCTCGCTTGCCGCAAGACAGCAGCAGGCAGCCGACATGACCGCCTGCACCTGTCGGAAAAGAAAGATTGAACCCGCTACTGCGCAGCCTGAGCCGGGTAGGGGTTGTACTTGACGCCCGTGCGCACGTCGAAGACGCAGGCACGACCATCGACCGCCTCGGCGCCGGCGTCGAAACGCTGGCAGTCGGCAGCCGCCTCATCGAAGGTCATGAAAGGACCGTCGGGCAGATCGGTGCTGCCGTCCTTGAAGTGGAACCCGGCACCGTGCGTGCTGTAGAGCACGAGGAAGTCGCGTCGCGGCGCCGCCAGAACGCGGTTGGGCTGACTGGCGGAGCGGCGCGGAGAGGTGAGCGCCTTGAAGGCGAACAGACCGAGCACACCGAGAGCGCCTATGGCGAGCAGGTCTACACCGTTGCGATTGCTGTTTCTCATATGGGAGTTCCTTGAATTTTGGTCGATAGGCATCGACGGGTCCATGGAAAGCAACTCGGGGCGAATGCAAGAGCGCACTCGCCCCGAGCGCATGATGAAACGGAATAGCAAGTGGTGAAGGATCTGCCGATTGCGAAAATCGGACCAAACTCCAGCCAACACTTGCGTTTCACGCTTCTACGACCTACTTCTGGTCGTACTGGCGCAGGATGGTAGCCTGCGGAACACCGGCAAGCTGCGTGAACTTGCCGTCAGAGACAAGCCGAGCCAGCTTCGTGCAGGCGCGGAAGTAGCCGTCATCGGGCAAACCACCGACGAGCTGCATGGTCAGGTCACGGCAGAGCACATCGGCCGCCGCGATCGTCGCCTCGTCACCACGCTCGGTGGCATACTGCACCACCGCCAGCATCGTCACAGTGCGCTGCACAGCCATGGACATCTGCACCATCTGGAGCTGACGGTCAGCCAGCGCCACCTGGTACTTGAGCATGGCGCGCTCGATGCGCTTGGCCAGACGTGTGAAGTTCTTGAGGGCGAACTTGGCGTGGCGGCGCAGCTTCGGGTTGACCTCAGAGACGCTCTGGAAGTCGCCGAAGCGGCTCTCGGTGCGGAAGATCCAGCCCGCCATGGGCAGAGACGCGCGCACCAGACGCAGGAAGTTGGCAGGCTTGAGGAGCTTGCCCACCTGAGCCAGCGTCTTGCCGCCCCGCCACTTGAGCAGGTACTTCATCTCCACGCCGGAGGCTGCCATGGCAGCCATGACCGGCCCCATGTAGCTGTTGCCCGGGTCCTTGATCAGACCCTTGAAGAAGGCCATGGCCAGGACCTCGCCCTCACCCTCGTAGATCATGGGCGCGAGCAGGTCGTGGATGTTGTCGCCGACGATGCTGCCCTTGAGCAGCGAACGTCCGCCCAGCGTCTTGAGCGCGTCTTCGATAGCCACTTCCTTGAGCGACTCCGAGCCGAACACCTTGGCGATGATGCACTCGAGCTCGCCGCGGTAACCCTGGTCGAGCAGCGAGGAACACCAGGCCACGAGCGCGTCGGCACCGACGATGCGAGAAGCGGCGTGGGCGATGCGGCGCTGCACCAGCTCACGGCTGGCGATCTTGTCGCCGTAGGTAACGCGGTAGTCGGCCCACGGCAACATCGCCGCAAGCAGCGTACGCATCACACCCGAGGCGTTCGCGCACAGAGCGATACGCCCACGGTTGAGGCCGTGATAGGCGACGGTGAGACCGTCTCCGACCGGCGGCACGAGCAGGTTGGCCTTGGGAACGCGCAGGTCCTTGAAGACGATGCCGTAGTTGTAGATGTGGCGTACGGCGTGGATCTCGTACTTGTCGAGCTGGAAGTGCTCGTTCTCCTCGGCCGGCAGGTCCACGATCAACACGGCATGCTTGCCGTCGATCATGGCCACGAGACCGATGGTGCGACCGGGTCGGATGTTGGAGATGAAGAGCTTGCGCCCGTTCACCACGTAGTCGTCGCCGTCGAGCACAGCCGTGGTGCGCAGCTGCGTCAGGTCGGAACCGGCATTGGGCTCGGTCAGAGCAAATGCCGAGAGCGCCCCGCCCGAAGCCAGCTTGGGCAGGAAACGAGCCTTCTGCTCGTCGGAGCCGAAGCCAATAAGCGGGTCGACAGCACCGATACAGCCGTGGATGGAAGCCAACCCGGCCGTCGTCGCGTCACCCTTGGCCGCCATCTCGGTCAGAAATGGCATGAAGTCAGACAACAGAGCACCTTCTCCACCGAACTCCGGGTCAATGAGCAGACCGAAGTAGCCAGCTTCGGACAGATCACGGATGCAAACGTCGGAGATCTTTTCTTTCTCGTCGAAAAGCGTGCCCGCCTCGTTATGCGCAGCGACAATGTCGATGCACGCGGCCATGACCTGAAGGTACGCGGGTTTCTCAGCGAACCCAGCCGGGCGGGCATGGGGCGCGAAGAGCCGCAGGGGGGAATTGCCGAAAACGCCCTTGGCTACCGGGCTTTCGGAAGTGCGGAAACGGGCCTCGAGAGTCTTCTCGAAGACTTCATCGGCACGGTCGATCGTGCCGACAGCCTCGACCTCAGCCGATCCCTTGCCACTCTGGCGCAGGACCTCTTCCGCGAGATTCGTGTCGTCGGAAGCCGTAACACCTGGCTTCCCAATCTTTTTGTTAGCGGGGTTCATATAGCGAACTCCTTCTTCGACTAACTAACTAAATAACTAGCGTCGTCAGCCGTCTAGATGTCCTTAGATGCACAGCGTTGTGCCGCACATCCTGCGATCATTCGTCACCGACAGAGGCTCCAAACCTTTGCCGGCTTCACAAGCGTTGAGCTTCCGATGCGCCACCACCCATAGTGGTAGTGGCGCCCGGAAAGAAAACCGAAAAGGGCCAGCCGGATATTACTCCGGCCAGCCCGATTCAGTGAATTGCATGCAGATCAGGCGACCTTGATGCCGACCTTGTCCCAGGCGGCGACGAGCTTGTCGACGATCTCCGGGAACATCTTGCGGCAGGTGGTGACCGTCGCGTTGGCGAAGCCCTGGAAGTCGGTGTCGCTCTTCACGAGCCCGGAGACGCAGGCGGTGTTGAACCACACCGGCAGCGCCTTCTCCCAGGAGTAGCCGCCGACGGCGATGGCGAACTCGGCGAAGGCCTTGTTCGTGATGCCGCTGTTGGTGTGGACGCCGCCGTTGTCGGACGACGTGTTGACGAAGTCCTTCATGTGCGCCGGCTGGCGGTCGCGACCGATCTTGGGGTCGTTGTAGGCGGTGCCGGGGTTGCGCATGTCGCGCAGGGCGCGGCCCTTGATGCCCTTGGCGAAGATGCCCGGGCCGATCAGCCAGGAGTCCTGGTCGACGGTGAGCTTGCCGACCCACTGACGCAGGCCGACACCGAAGACGTCGGAGAGGCTCTCGTTGAGCGCACCGGACTGGCCGTAGTACTCCAGGCCGCAGGTGTGCTCGGTGACGCCGTGGAACATCTCGTGACCGATCACATCGAGCAGGACGAACGTGGCGAAGATGACGCCGTCACCGTCGCCGTACGTCATCTGGCGGGAGTTCCAGAAGGCGTTGTTGTAGCCCGAGCCGTAGTGCACGGTGCCGATCAGGTCCATGCCCTGACCGTCGATGCTGTCGCGGCCGAAGACGACCTTGAGGAAGTCGCGCATCATGCCGTGGAAGTCGTAGGCGTCGTTGACGATCTTGTCGCCGGTGGCCGGGTCGTTCTCGGCGCGCACCTTGGTGCCGGGCAGGCGCTGGCTGTTCTTCGCATCGTAGATGATGCGCTGGGCGTTCTTGAGCGCCTTCTTGTAGGTGACCTTCTTCTGACCCTTGGCCCAGAGCGTCTGGGTCTGGATCAGGGTGTTCAGGTAAGCACTGTGGCCGGTGGCATTGGCCAAGTGGAGAAGCATGTCGGGCGGGATGATTCCCTGAGTCGTGCGGTTCATGACAGTTTCCTTTCGGACGTGTCACAAACTGCCGTCTCACTTTCGTATAGACGAGTCTGAACGCGCTCATCGCTAAGTGCGATCGAACGTTCAACTCGAAGCGTTCCTTGCGAAACGCCGGCTACATATCACGCTTGAAATTGACGTGTACCGCCGAAGTCGCAAACGCGAAATCGGTCTATTTTGAAAGCGAACGGACAGCTTGCACAGTCCAGTACGTTGCGCTCACCAGATGTGGTGGCGCGGTTGATGAAGATGGTGAGCGACCATCGCTAACCATCAAGGGGCACTCTTGCCTGAGAAACCAGGTGCTTCACTACCCTCGTCGTCACTGCTTCTCCCCGACATGCACAAAGTGCACGAGTCGTTGTTGAAATGGGAATGCGCAGATGAGTCGATGCTGCGGGTGATGAAGTGCCTGAGAGCTAAGGAAAGAGTACGTAGACCCTAACTAGAAAGAGAAAGTCAAAGCAACGAAAGTAAGACCAGGTATAGAGCGCGGAGGTATATATAAACGCTCTTTTAAAAAGCAGGGTCAAAGAAAATAGCTCTCTCACTTATTTATGCAATGCAGGCAGGCAGCAACTTCCATTGAGATGACAAGAGGGCTTGCGATTATGAAGCGCTTCTCCTTTTAAGACTTTGCGGGGCACCCGATAGCCTGTCGATCGGCACCGCCAGCCAATTTCAGATCAATAGCGGAAAGATATATCGCCGCCACCACTTTGCAGGTAGCACAGCTTGTAAACATTGCCCCGAGCGGCTTGTCAAGCGCATTCCGAAGTGACTTGCAAAGTGCTCACGTCAACCGCGCCAGAGACTGAAATAAAGCAGAGCTTTTTGCCGACTCCATAGGCGGTGGCACTCAGTTGACAACTAGTGCACCTGAACACAGCATGATGTCAAGACTTCGTCGCAGTCCATCGTAGCCTCTCATGGAGCGCAGCCGTCCCGGCTGCCTTGACAATATGTACTCAAAACAAGTTGCCAAGCGGAATGCAACGTCGCGGACCGTAAAGGCCACCATGAAGCGCAGCCGTCCCATCTGCCCTGACTATGCATACTCAAACCGGGTTGCCAAGCGGAATGCGCTTAAGTACATATGATTTGATCTCAATATACGTCGGGCTATATGGTCCAGATGTCGTTTACTTTTTCTTCTTACGCTTCAGGAACCTTTTCCTCCTCTAAGCACTAGATTTCAGTGGGTCCGAGCCTCGTGCACTGTGTGTCGCAGTGGCGGGTAAGACTGACTAGATCTTTGTGAACGGAGTATCATGTTCCTGGCGTTAGGAGCGCTTCATCTTGTCCATCGAAACCTCGTTGAGGCTTCGACACACCTTAACGAATCTGGAGTCAAAAAACATGTGTAACAAGCACGCAAATCCGCAGGCTGACTCGGATGTGCCGAGCTACAAGCTCCCCACTTCCGTGATTCCCAGCCACTATCGGGTTCGGCAGATGCCGAACTTCGGCACGTTCACCTTCACGGGCGAAGTCGAGATCGACGTCGACGTCCTCCGTCCGACCTGCAGCCTGACGCTCAACACGAAGGACCTGAAGATCACGAGCGCCTACGTCGTGCACGAGAACGGCACTCGCCTCGACGCTCTCAAGACGCGCGCCACGGTGCGCTTCGCTGACGCCGAGACGAGCAAGTACGCCGACATCGAGCACGAGAGCGCCGGCACCTACGACGCCGAGGCCGAGCGCACGACGTTCAACTTCGCCGGCACGCTCGGTGCGGGCAAGTGGAAGTTCTTCGCGGAGTACGAGGGCAGCCTCGTGCAGCCGAGCCTGGAGGGCTTCTACCGCTCCAAGTGGACCGACGACAAGGGCGAGGTGCACTGGATCGGCACCACCCAGTTCGAGGCCACGCACGCCCGCCGCGCCTTCCCCTGCTTCGACGAGCCGGCCCTCAAGGCCACGTTCGACATCGAGCTCATCGTCGACGACCGGCTGACGGCGCTCTCCAACGGGCGCATCAAGTCGGAAGAGCCGTACGATGACGGCATCCGCTACGTGACGGCGGGCCCGACCTACAAGCTCGTCAAGTTCCACACCACGCCGAAGCAGTCGACCTACCTGGTCGCCTACTGCATCGGTGAGTTCGAGAGCTCCGAGCCGGTCTTCGCCAACAACAAGGAGATCCGCATCTGGTCGATTCCCGGCCAGAACCACCTCAAGAGCCTGGCGCTGCGCACCGCGGCTTTCGGCGTCAAGTGGTTCGAGGAGTTCTTCAACCGTCCCTACTTCGGTGGTGACAAGATCGACATGATCGCCATTCCCGACTTCCGGTCGGGCGCCATGGAGAACACCGGTCTGATCACCTACCGCGCCACCGCCCTGCTCGCCGACGAGACCAAGGCGACGAGCCAGGAGATCAAGCGCGTCGTCGAGGTGGTGCTGCACGAGCTCGACCACCAGTGGAACGGCAACGAGGTGACCATGGCCTGGTGGGACGGCCTCGGTCTGAACGAGTCGTTCGCCACCTTCATGGCGTACCTGGCCATGAACCACTTCGCTCCAGAGTGGAACATCTGGAACGACTTCGGCATCAAGCGCGCCGGCGCCTTCGCGCTCGACTCGCTCAAGCGCACCCACCCTGTCTTCGGCAAGGTCGGCCACCCCGACGAGGTCGAGCAGATCTTCGACATGATCACCTACGAGAAGGGCGGTTCGCTGCTCTTCCAGATCCTGCAGTACATCGGCGAGGACACCTTCCGCACCGGCATGCGCATCTACATGGAGCGCCATGCCCTGGGCAACACCGAGGTCACCGACCTCTGGGACGCTCTCGAGGAGGGCTGCAAGCTCCACAACAACAACACCCCGGTGCGCCACATCATGGACACCTGGATGCTCACTTCCGGTCACCCTGTGCTGACCGTGTCGGAGTCTGACAAGCCGGGCTTCGTCAAGTTCAGCCAGGAGCAGTTCCAGTTCCTGCCGGAAGGCGAGAACACGCAGCTGTGGCCTATCCCCGTCCACATCCGCTATGCCACCAAGGATGGTGTGGTGAAGGAGGAGAAGTTCATCGTCTCCGAGCGCGAGCAGACGGTGTACATCGACAAGGACTTCCAGTACATCATCGCCAACGCCGGCGGCTCGGGCTTCTACCGCGTGCGCTACTCGGACGGGCTCCTGGCTCGCCTGACGGCCGACCCGCTCGCCACCATGCAGGTGATCGAGCGCTTCAACCTGGTCAACGACACCTGGGGCGGTGTTCGCGCCAACAAGACCAGCTCCGAGACCTACCTGGGGCTGATCGGGAACTTCGGCGCCGAGACCAACCCGAACGTCTGGAGCATCATCAGCAGCTCTCTGGGCCACCTCTACACCCTCACCCAGGGTGCGGAGCGTCAGTCCATGAAGCAGTTCATCCGTGACCTGGTCAAGCCCGTCTTCACGGGTCTGGGCTGGGCTCCGAAGGCCGACGAGTCGCCGGCTACCCGCGAGCTGCGTGGTTCGCTGGCAGGGCTCCTGGGCACGGTCGGTAGCGACGCCGATGTGCGTGCCAAGGCCACCGAGCTGTACGACGCCTGGAAGAAGGACGCCACGTCCATCGACCCCAACGTCGTGCCGGCCGTGATCTCGATCATGGCGCACACCGGCGACAAGGCTCGTTTCGACGAGTTCGTGGGCTTCGCCAAGTCGGCCAAGACCGACCAGGAGAAGCTCCGCTTCCTCACGGCGCTGGGCAAGTTCCGTGAGCCGGCTCTCTACACCGCTGCCATGCAGATGATGCTGGCTGAGGTGAAGACCGACGACGCCCCCTACATCCTGGCCGCCTACCTGGGTACCGAGCACGCCGGCGAGGCGACCTGGGACTTCATGCGGGCGAACTGGGAGAAGATCAACCAGAAGTTCCCCACGCGCGGCGTTGTGCGCATGGTGGAGAACTGCTCGGGTCTCGACACGCCTGAGCTGCAGGCCGAGATCGTCGACTTCTTCGAGAAGAACGAGGTCAAGCAGGGCGACGTCGCCCTCGGGCAGATGCTGGAGCGGCTGGCGGTGAACGTCCGTCTGCGCCAGAACGAGACGCCCAAGCTCACGGCGAAGCTCACCAGCCTCGTCGCCGCCACCAAGGACGGTGCGGAGAAGGAGCCGGTGACGACCAAGTAGTGCGAGTCTGAACCCGGCTCGAGCTCTTACATCAGCGAGAGGGTGCATCGACGACCTGTCGGTGCCCCTCTCGTTTTTTCGGCGGATGCCACCGCAAGTGGTATCGCCGTCACTTCCACCGCCGTACCCGACAATCAGGCTGAAATGCTTGTCCGTCAGGCTCGGCCAACACATCGCCGAAGGCGCTGCTGCAAGGCAACGCTTTCGGTATTATGTTTCGATACCGAAAGGTAAGGAGTCTATACCATGTGTAAGTTTCACAACACCGAAAACGGCATCGGCGCGCACGTCGCTCTCGACAGCTTCCGGCTGCCGAAGACCGTCGTTCCGACCGACTATGTGATCAAGCTTTTCCCGAACCCCACGGGCAAGAGCGGTCGTTTCCGCGGTGAGGAGACGATCGCCGTTACCGTCAAGGAAGCGACCGACGTCGTTTCCCTGAACGTCTGCGACATCAGCATCCAGAAGGTCCGCATCACGCGCGGTGGCAAGTCCATCGTCGGCAAGGTGTCGATCAACAAGGAGACCGAGGTCGCCACCATCACCTTCCCGCGGCAGATCGCGGCAGGCGACTGGAAGCTGCACCTGAGCTTCACCGGGTCGCACAACCAGGGTCTGCGCGGCTTCTACAAGTCGACCTGGGAGGACGAGGCGGGCAAGACCCACACCATCGTCACCACTCAGCACGAGGCGACGGAAGCTCGCAAGACCTTCCCCTGCTTCGATGAGCCCAACTTCAAGGCCACCTTCAAGGTCAGCCTGGTCGTCGACAAGCATCTGGTGGCGCTCTCCAACGGGCGTCGTCTCAAGGAGACCCCGGTCTCGCGCCGGCGCAAGCTGGTCGAGTTCGCCCGCACTCCCAAGATGTCGACCTACCTCACCTGCTTCATCGTCGGTGAGTTCGAGAGCTCCGAGCCCGCTTTCGTGAACGGCAAGGAGATCCGCATCTGGTGCGTGCCGGGCAAGAAGCACATGACCTCGTGGGCGCTCAAGTGCGCTGTGCGTGGCATCGAGTGGTTCGAGGAATACTTCGGTGTTCCCTACTTCGGCGGCGACAAGATCGACCACGTGGCGATTCCCGACTTCGAAGCCGGCGCCATGGAGAACACGGGCTGCGTCACCTACCGCGAGGAGGCGCTGCTCTGCGACGAGGCCACGGCTGCCCACGACGAACTCGAGGGCATCGCCGTGACGGTGCTGCACGAGACGTCGCACTTCTGGTTCGGTGACCTGGTCACCATGGACTGGTGGAACGGGCTGTGGCTGAACGAGTCGTTCGCCACGTTCATGGAGAACCTCTGCCTGGCCATGTGGAAGCCCGAGTGGAAGATCTGGGACGGGTTCGGTGGCACGCGCGCTGCGGCTCTCCGCATCGACGGGCTGAAGAGCACGCACCCGATCGAGATGCCGGTCAACCACCCGGACGAGGTCGACGAGCTGTTCGACGCCATCTCCTACAACAAGGGTGGCTCGGTGCTGGACATGATTCACCAGTACATCGGCTTCGAGACCTTCCGCGAGGGCATCCGCATCTACCTGAAGCGCCACGGCCTGAGCAACACCCAGACGGGCGACCTCTGGGATGCGCTCGAGGAGGCCTGCCGCCTCAGTGGCTCGAACGTGCCCGTGCGTCGCATCATGGACGCCTGGGTGTTCACGCCGGGTCACCCGGTGGTGTCGGTGGAGCGCGGCGAGAAGCCGGGCACCATCAAGGTGACGCAGCAGCAGTTCCAGTTCCTGAACGAGGAGCCGTCCACTGCGCTGTGGCCCATCCCGCTCATCATCAAGACCAGGACGGCGAGCGGCGACATCGTCAAGCAGACGGTGCTGTTCGACACCGCCGACGCCACCATCGACGTGGGCGAGGGGTTCCAGTGGGTCAAGCTCAACGCCGGTGGTTCGGGTGTGCACCGCGTGCGCTACTCGAGCGAGCTGGCGCTGGCGCTCACTGCCAACGTGCAGGAGAACCTCTCGGTGATCGAGCGGTTCAACCTCGTCAACGACGCCTGGGCCGGTGTTCGCGCCGGTCTGAGCACGAGCATCGACTTCCTCGAACTCGTGCCTCGCTTCGCGGGTGAGACCGACCCGACGGTGTTCGGCATCATCCTCGGCGGTCTCGGTGCCATGCACCGGTTGCTGCCCGAGGAGAAGCGCCAGCCCCTGAAGGACATCATCCGTGCCTTCGCGCGCCCGACGTTCGACCAGCTCGGTTGGACGCCTGTGGCGGGTGAGTCGGTGCAGACGACCCAGCTGCGCGCTTCGCTCTTCTCGACGCTCGGCACCACCTGTGAAGACCCCGAGGTGCGCGCGCGTGCCGAGGAGCTCTTCGCGGCGTGGCAGAAGGACCGGGCTTCGGTCGATCCGAACCTGGTTTCGGTCTTCGTCGGCATCCTCGCTTACTTCGGTGACCAGGCGCGTTACGAGGAGTTCAAGCAGCTCTTCAAGACCGCACGCACGCCGAGTGACAGCAACACCTTCCTCTTCTCGCTGTACGGCTTCCGTTCGCTCGAGCTGCTGAAGCTGACGCTGGACTTCAGCTTCAGCGACGAAGTGAGCGTGCAGAACTCGCCGTACCTGTTCGCCGGCCTGCTCGGCAACAAGTACTCCCAGGAGTTCGCCTGGAACTACCTGCGCGACAACTGGGAGAAGGTGAAGAGCGCCTTCCCGACCAACATGGTGCCGGCCATTGCTCGCGCCTGCGGGTCGCTCGATACGCCTGACCGGGCAGCCGAAGTGCGTCAGTTCTTCAGCACGCACGAGGTCAAGGCCGGCGCCATGGCAGTGGCTCAGATGCTCGAGCAGCTGTCCATCGCCGTGCGTCTGCGCGAGAACGAGACCAACCGTCTCCTCGACTACCTGGCGAAGCGCTAGCAAGAGCCAGGACGGCTCGCAACCGACCGCGATATGGCAGGAGGGGTAGGTCAACCTATCCCTCCTGTCTGTCGTGCTTACCCGTGTCCTCAAGACACACACCTGCAACCAAGGAGGCTCAAGTACTCCCTATGCTCAAGAAATTCCGCGACAACGCTCTCTTCAGACTCTGGGACAGGATTCCCTACATCCGTCGCAGCGGCAACGCCAGCCTCGGCGACCTGGCCAAGGCGCTCTCGATCACGCTCCTGCTCATCTTCATCGCCAACGCGCCCACCTACATCGCGCATCCGGCCTATCTGCTCCTCTCGCTGGCGGTGATCGTGCCTCTGGTCGGGCTGATTCTGATCGCCCATCCGTTCCTCAGCCACCGCGCCACTCTGGCCGAATCGTTCGGCTTCAAGAAGCGGCGCCGCTAGCACCACAAGCGGTGTCATAACGGCAGTCGAGTTTTCATCCGGGAGGGACTGCTTAGAGCGGCCCCTCTCATTGCGCTTGCACCACTTCTGGTGACAGCGTTTTCGATCTGATTTCGTGCGGAGACACTCTGATATGACGAAAACAACAACATGTGCACATTGCGCGCTCAAGTACGGTAAAACGGAACAGCGCAGCAAGTATCGCCTGCCCCGCAACGTCGTGCCGATTCGGTACGACCTGACCATCACAGCCGACCCCGGTTCACCTGGTTTTTCGGGCAACGTCGCCATCGACGTGGATGTGCTCGAAGCCAGCCGCGTCGTCACTCTCAACGCCAAAGAGCTGAGCGTGAGCTCTGCTCTGGCACGCCATGCCAACGGCACGACGCTGCTTGGCACAGTCTCGCTGTGCGCCGAAACCGAAATGGCGCACATCACCTTCGACGGTATGCTCGGCGCCTCGCAGTGGACAATCGAACTGTCCTTCGTTGGCAAGCACGGCACCGCCAGTGCCGGCTTCTTCAGCGCCGTCTGGAAAGATGGCGAAGTCGAGAAGACCGTGTTGTGCACGCAGTTCGAATCTGCCGATGCACGCGCTGCATTCCCCTGCTTCGACGAACCGGACTTGAAGGCCACCTTCAAAGTGCGCCTGGACGTGCCTGCCGGCATGACTGCGCTCTCCAACGGCGACATCGTCTCCGTCACCGCATCTGGTGAGGGGCGCAAGCTGGTTGAGTTCGAAGAGACGCGCAAGATGAGCACCTATGTCGTCTGCTTCACGGTGGGCGAATTCGTCGGCATGGAGCCGTTCTACGTCAACGGCAAGCGCCTGCAGGTGTGGTGCGTTCCCGGCAAGGAGAACCAGACTGCATACGCCGCCAAGGTGGCTGCATTCGGGCTGCGCTTCTTCGAGAAGTACTTCGACATTCCCTACCCCTTCGGCAACAAGATCGACCTCATCGCCATGCCTGGCTTCGCCTGGGGCGGCATGGAGAATGTCGGGCTGATCATCTTCCAGGAAAATGCCCTCCTGGCCAGACCCGAGGCTGAAGCCTGGGCACGCAGTCAGGCCGTGATCATCTTTCACGAACTGGCGCACCAGTGGTTCGGAAACCTGGTGACAATGCGCTGGTGGAACGGCTTGTGGCTGAACGAAAGTTTCGCCACCTTCATGAGCTACGTCGCCGCCGACGCCTGGGAGCCGCTCTGGCAGACCTGGGACTACTTCAGTGAGAGCCGCGACAAGGCCTATCAGGTCGACTCGCTGAGGCGCTCGCATCCGATCGAAGAGACGGTCCTCAAACCCGGCGATGCTACATTCCTGGTTGACCCGATCTCCTACGAGAAGGGCTGCTCCGTCATGTACCAGACGGAACAGTTCATCGGGCCGACTGTCTTCCGGGACGGCATCAGACTCTATCTCAAGGAGCACGAGTTCGGTAACACCGAATCTGGTGACTTGTGGGAGAGCCTGGAGGAAGCCTGCCTCGTCAACAACGTGGCATTGCCGATTCGCGAAATCATGAAGGCGTGGGTCTTCCAGGTCGGTCACCCGGAGGTGATCGTCAGCGAAAGCGCAGACGGCTTCATCAATCTGCGCCAGCGCCGCTTCCTCTTCCTCAAACAGGGACGAGGCACACGCAAACTCTGGCCCGTGCCTGTCACCATGCAGGTGAAGAACGCCGACGGCTCGGTGACAAGCAGCAAGTTCATCTTCTCTCAGCGCAACCAGCGCATCGAGGTGGGCAAGGGCTATCAGTGGGTGAAGCTGAACGCGGGTGGCACCGGTTTCTACCGGGTTCGCTACACGCCGACTCTGCTCGCCAGACTGACCGAAAACCTGCTCGATCTGAGCGACATCGAGCAGATCAACTTGCTCAATGACGCTCGCGCTTTTGTCACCGCCTGTTTGCTCACGCCTTCCGACTACATGCATCTGCTCTTCCGGTTCGCTCAAGTAAACGACGCGGGCAGCTGGGTGGAGATCGGAAAAGGCATGGCGCTTCTGACCAGGCTGGTTTCAGAAGCACAGTGGCCGCAACTGCGCAGCACCGTCGCCGAATGGCTCAGGCAGACCGGCGAAAAGCTCGGTTGGAAGCCCGACAGCGACGAGGTCTTGCCTTTCGTGCAGGGCTGGAAGCCCTATCACCTCAACTTGAATCCGTTCGTGCAGCGCTTGAGCCGCAAGCTTCAGAAAGACTGGCGCTCTGACAAGCTCTCGGTGCGCGCTGAACAAGCGGCTCAGGCAGCCATGGTGCTTCACTTCGGCGGTGCTCGCATGTCCAAGACATTCCGAGACCTGCAGAAAGACGCACGCCACCAGACCGCTCTGCAGATTCAGCGCTACCTCGTCGAACTGGCTCGCCGCAACTCCACCCCGGAGAAGCCCGTCGACATCTACGAAATTCTCGCTGATGTGCTGCTCGAACGCACCGCCTCCAGCGAAACGCTGGTGACGCGCCTGGTCGGTGAGTGGCCGCAGTTGATCGCCAGCGCACCCAAGATCAGCCTCATGTACAGGGTGCGTTTCGGTCTCGACAAAGTCGATGAGTCTGCGCAAGAAGCGCGTCTGCTCGAGCTCTTCAGGCAGCATCCGCATGCCGGTGCACGGGCGGAATACATGCGCGCCATGGAACGTGTGCGCGCCAACGTGATCATGCAAGAGACTCAGTCGCATGCTCTCGATGCTTACCTCGCCGGGCAGAGCCAGCGCAAAACTGCGGCTGCCTGACCGGTCGCCTGCCGCACCACACGCGGTGCGGGCTATCAGCAAGACCCGGGTGCTCAACTGTGCTCGGGTCTTGAATCTTGCTTGAGATAACCAGTGCAGCTTGCTGCCTGACTATCTTCGGATAATTCTCAAAGCCGTCTCCTGGCCGGCACCACTTCTTCAACGAGGTGGTGTTTGCCTGGAAAGGAGTCACTACCATGTTCAAAATCTATCTAGCCGCGGCCGCCATCACGGCGTTTGTCGGGGCTGTCATCGCTCGCATCTTCTCAGTGGAAGTGGCGGTGCTGTTCATTGGCCTGCCCTGTCTGCTGACTGTGCTTTACGATCTTTTCCAGCGCAAGCACTCGCTCGGACGCGCATTCCCTGCGCTCTGGCGAGGACGGCTGATAGCGGAAGAGATGCGTCCCGAGTTCCAGCAGTACTTCATCGAGACCAACACCTCGGGTAAGCCTGCTTCCCGCAACGACCGCTCCTGGTCTTACGCTTCCTCCAAGGGTGAGCCGACCGACATCAGCTTCGGCACCGAAAAGGAATATCACCAGCCCGGTCAAATTCACATTCGTCACAAGGGCATGCCTCTGCCCGACCGCGTCAAGATCGACCTCAAGCCAATCGTCCTGGGACCGACCCGCAGGCAGCCCGCCTACCTGCACGGTCGCTTCGGTGTGAGCGACATGAGCTTCGGCTCGATCTTCGAGCGCGCCAAGCAAGCCATCACATCTGGTGCGGCAGAAGCCGGCGCCGTGGTCTGCCTGGGAGAAGGTGGTCCGACGCCGTACGACTTCAGCGGCGTCTACGTTCAGCATGGGCTGAAGGACCTGTGGAGCTGGCGCGTGCGCCACTACCTCTTCGGCTGGGCGAACAAGAATTGGCGCCAAGAGCCCAAGGCCGTTTCACGCTACATCGGCGGCGCTCAGCTCATTCCTGAGATCGGCACGGGCAAGTTCGGTTTCAAGAACGCCGACGGCAGCTTCGACTGGGAGCGCTACAAGGCGTTCATGGCCGACCCCAGCTGCGTGGCCAGCAAGTTCAAGCTCCATCAGGGCGCCAAGCCCGGTGGCGGTGGACACCTGCCCGGCTACAAGGTGAACAAGCTGATCAGCAACATTCGTCGCATTCCAGAGGGCAGGGATTGCATCTCGCCCAACTGCTTCGACGAGTGGGACAGCGTGCCCGGCATGATGGAGTTCATCACGCGTGCCCAGGAAGAAACCGGCAAGCCCGTCGGCATCAAGATCGCCATCGGCGACGACTCCTTCATCGAAGAGATCGCCCAGTGGATGAGCGACAACCCCGGCATGGGTCCCGATTTCATCCATCTCGACGGCGGCGAAGGCGGCACAGGTTCCGCACCGCTCATGCTGGCTGACTACGTCGGCATGTCGATTCTGCATGCGATTCCGCTTGTGGACAACGTGCTGCGCAAGCACGGCGTTCGCAACCGGGTTGTGCTGATGTCGTCGGGCAAGGTCTTCAACCCGGCCCAGCTGTTCATTCAGCTGGCGCTTGGCTCGGACTACGTGCTCGGCGCTCGTGGCGTGATGTTCTCGCTTGGCTGCATCCAGGCGAAGAAGTGCGGCACCAACCAGTGCCCGAGCGGCGTCGCCACCAACCACTGGTGGCTCAAGCGCGCTCTCGTGCCGGTCGAGAAGTACACCCGCACCGGCAACTACATCAAGGCCATGAACCGCTACCTCGTGACACTACTGAGAGTGGCGGGCAAGACCGACACTTACTACCTGACGCGCAACGACATCATGCAGGTGACGACGTCAGGTGAGGTGCCGATGGATCAGATCGTGCCGTACCCGGCCGGATGCGATGGTCTCCGCCTCGCTCCAGTCGCCGAGAGCTACGGTCTGACGGCACCTGACGGAGCTCCCGGACCGCGCCCGATGAGCGATGCCATTCGCGCGCTGTTCGGCGAATTCTTCGATGAGCACGGGCGGCTGATCAACGGTGGCGAGGGCATGTTCGACGTCAAAGAACAGGCTCCTGCCGCGCAGCTGGTGCAGCTTTCCGTGCGCAAGAAGTAGCAGCGTTTTTTCAGGTCGGTCGATCACGTGGTCGGCCGACCTCGCACCACTTTTGGTGCACAGTCAGGAGAACTCCAAATGCATCTCATCGTTCCGGCAATCTGCGTTGCACTCCTGTTGCTGTGGTTCTTCGTGGACCCGGTCATCTACAGGGGCCCTGCTTCGGTGATCGCCAACAACATGAAGCATTACAGCACGACGCACAAGACCGTCATGGTCCTGCGTCACAACGCCCCCGACACCAAAAGCGACATCCTCGTCGCCACGGTGACCAACGCCAAGGCGCGCGAAATCGCTGCCTCGGCAATCTCGACGCGCCAGGTTACGGTGCGTCAGCGACTCTTCGGAAAGCCTCGGGTGACCAGTATCTCCTGAGGTAGTCCGAATCAACCTCATTCAGAGAACAACACTATGGACAATCTCGTATTTCTCATTCCCGTTGTCTTCGCCTTCGTCATCTACAAGGCGAACACCTGGAACTCCAACCCTTCCTTGTTCGCT
Organism: Candidatus Melainabacteria bacterium; assembly: GCA_003963305.1. NCBI lineage: Bacteria > Bacillati > Candidatus Melainabacteria > Candidatus Melainabacteria bacterium. Next base: position 44,265 of record RXJR01000033.1, read on the forward strand.
GCCCAGAAGCGCGAACGTGCCCGTGCCGCCTCGTTCACCGATGTGCTGACGCGCTACTTCGACGCCCTCGACACGGACAAGACGGGTCTGCTCACCCAGCATCATCTGCTCGCGGTGGACGGACTCGACTGCAACGAAGCCGACAAGGCTTTGCTGCGTGCTGCTCTCTGTCACACCGGTGCCGTGGTTTTCGTGGCTGAAAACCCGTGGTTCCTGGCTCCGCTCGCCGAGTACGAATTCACCCCGATTGGGCATGTGACCGGCCGGCGCAAGGAAACGAGCGTCGCCATCACCGGTCATCCGTACGGTGGTGTCGCCGTGCCCTTCGACGTCTGGGTCGACGACTACGCCATCAGCCGCGCCGACCTGGCCACCTACGTGGACCGCGTCAACGCACGCCAGACGCTGCCCAGCTTCTGAGCACTGTCTGTCGATTGACTGAGTAATGTGCAGCAGGAGCGTGAGCTAACAAGCCATGTTCCTGCTGTTGCATTACCGGACTAACTGGAAAAAGCGAGACTACGTCAGGTTCTGACCATCTTGCTTTTTCCTTTGATCATATCTACGAGCAGAAGTAGTAGAATTTTTCAAGGCTCCACTTCTCGCAAAGCTCCTAGAACTGCCTCAATACGCGCCTGCTGATCCTTTCTGTCGACCGCTCTTATTGCTTCCTCACTAACATCTTTTATGCGAGGCAGAAGTTCCTTCTCAACAATCTCAACCGCACTATCCGAACCATAACGAACTACCAGAAAGCTTCGAAATTCTGTTTCACAGTCTCGCGGATCCGCAGAACCCAACAGCAAAACGATTGAATCATCCAGGTTCAAGATGCCGCTGATAATCTTTAGAAGCCTGTCACCACTCGGCGCATGGTTTAACACAACATATGAACTATTCCGACACTTGTATTTGTCTACAATCAAAAAACGCGTTCCAGATGAAACGATGCCGCCACCTGCGATTTCTGCAATATCCAGACAGACTGTTATGTCCATCGGGTCCTCCGAGCATCACGAATACAGTGTTACAAGAGACATTCTACCCGGACATTCCCGAGCCCTCCGGACAAGACCCACCAGGCGCATCAAATGCCGACTATCTCGGTCGAGCAATAGATATAGACGGCCTTGATACCAGATCCAATAATTTAGTAATAGAGAAAACAACCTTAATTCAGAGTACAGTTTGACTAGCAATTTCGCTGAATCACTGATTCAACGCACAGTATCAGACACCTGAGAAAAATTCTCTGATGAGAAAAACTAGCGCACCATAAGGCCGATGCAAAATCGAAGCGAATCCGTGGTAACTACAAAGCTTGGAGAGCTATTTTAATCAACAAGAGGCAATACTTTCTGCATTGCTGAGCCTAGTTTGCTAGAAAAAAGGCATCACAATTCAATCCATTTGGCAAGCCACCAAACCTCGCTGTAAAAGCTATTCCGCTATCGCAAAAGTTTTCGCCACAGTTAATGACTGTGCGTTACACACCGTTCAACGAATGGGAGGAACTCAACCCCGTTATCGACCGTTTCGTAGCGCCAACATCCGCCAGTTTCGCGACCTTACATCATGGAGCGATAGTATGTTGAAGATCACCCCCACCGAACATCCGCGAGTCGTCAGGGTCAGCACTGAGTGCGCGAGCTATCTTTGCTATATCGGCGTCTTCGGCTCGACTGACGACGAAACCCTTATTGCCGATGCCACTGCGCCGCGCGTCTCTTCTCGCCGACTCGAGAATAAGCGCCGTCGCCGCCTGGGACAAGAAGCCGCTGAGCAGGGTTTCCTCGATTATCTGCGCCAGCGTGGCGAATTGACCTTCGGCGACGTCTGATCGAAACTGGCGCAAAAACCACGGGGCTGGTTGCTTAAGCAGCCAGCCTTGGTACCGACGCTATTCACGGGCAAGTCGTATTGAAAAAAATTTGATGATTTTTGCACCATATACGGTGTCTTCCTAATTCGCAGCTTATCAGTTTTCCAACGTATCTGTTCTAAAGCCAAAAAGCCGCGTGTTAAACACGTCCCTGGTTCTCCCAAAATTGAAATGAATAAACATATTTGCCGAAGCACACATCTAAACTAGATGAGCATACCCAAAATCTCGGCTATGTGACAGTGTGCTTCGTGTGCTTTCTTGGCGGCTGCACTCATCTCCGCTGCCTCTGCATGACCTAGACAAGCTTCCGTATCCCTGATGGCCTTCTCCAACAACTCTTGCAGCGCGGCGGGACACTCTCTATTTGAAAGGCACTCATCAAGCAACGAACACCGCACTTCGCACAATATTTTTAAAGTTCGATCGAGTCTTCTTTTGGTGGCATGGTCTTCTCCCGAAAAAATATTCCGCATAGCCGACAACAATTCCCTCGCGGCTACCGAAATATTTACGCCTTCTCTATAAAACTCATTGACCAGATACGTGCTGCCATTCGCAGCCTTGCTGCATTCCACTACACCAGCATCTACTGGTTTACTGATCAATGCATGATCGGACGACTGGCTTTCTGCCAATTTTTCCAGTGGCGGTTCTGCGCTGAAAATATTGAGTTTAGAGAGATCCGATGCAGGACTGATCAAAGGCGGGCCCTGATTCAAACCTTTCCCTCGATAAATTCCCCTGGTGGACGAGGTCAAAAAATAGTCTGACATGAAACCTCCCAAACATTCACAAAGCAGCTGAGCGGAATATTTGGAGTCTACGTCCACAACGTTTAATCAACGTTTACTTGGTATCACGGTCGAGCCATTGTCACAACGGGTCTTGAGACCCGATCAATCAGTGACACGTGAGTAACGATATTTCGGGGTCAAGGTTAACTGGCAAATTACGCAGAGTCACTGATTAACGGACATGAAATAACTGAATCATCAAATAAGCTCGTCTCGTCCGCTAACACAATCTTCACGCAGCAGCGCGAAAAACAGGCTACCCGCTTCGCCACAGAGCCTGTTGATGCATCAACTTGCTTTTGCTGGCTGTGCGCACCGATCACAATGAGATCAGCTGAAAAGTCTTCTGCCAGTTCGAGAATAAGATCGGCCGCATACCCGTAAAGGACCTGACCGACTACGGGATTTCCAGGCAATATCAACCTCAACCGCTCTACGTGCCAATCGAGTTCGTCTTGCCGGGCAGCCATAGCCGCATTCTTCAACTGCGTGGCTTTTCTTTGATGGAACATTTGCAGGCAGCCAATTTTATCATCGTCGACTTCATCAAGAACGCTTACAATGGCAAACTCCTGATGGGCAGACCATGTGCTGTGAGCAACCCAATCAATCGCGGCGCGCGAATTATCGGAACCGTCAAAACAAATGAGAATGCGACGCTGATCCTGCCAGGATTTTCCGGTCCGATTGAAAACTCTTATAATCTCCAGCGAGCAAGGAATCTTTTCAATAACTTGCGATGTAACGCTGCCGAAAGCGTACAGCTGTACATTACGACGCCCATGAGACCCCATGACAATCAGCTGCGCACCCCAGCTGATTGCTGTATCGATAATTTCTTCAGCTGGATGTCCATAACCGACTGCAAAAGTTACTGTCACCTCAGGCAATGCTCTACGCAGTTCAGCGCATCTGGTGAGCAGCTTGAAAATCGCTTCTCGTTCCTGCTCCTCTTCAAGGAAGCGCAACTTCTGCGTACTGGCGGCAGAGAGAAGCATACCGAGCTTGTCGTAATCGGGGACCACTGAGTAAAGAAGGAATTTCGTATCAGCAGGCCATTGCCTGGCAGCGATAGAAGCAACTGCCGCATCTGAATAGCTCGAATCGTCAATTGCTACCAACACGTTCATCAATAACGTTCCCTGGCTATCGAGAGGTCTCAATCTTCCGGACTAATACAATCCTGTTCTCAGTATTCGAATTGATATTATCCTTCAGTCGCAACTGGCTGTTGTGAAATCAGCTTGGCACACCTGGCGCCCTGCGGAATCGACCACGAGGATAATCGCAAGTACCGATGAAGGTTATCACCCATCAAGGTGATCCCAGTAAACGGAGCTATCAAGCATCGTCAAAGCTGAACCTACGAGATTATCGGATGAACCATCAACGAAATCTGCTCATCTCGTGCGCCCTCACAACCTTCACGCAGCAGCGCGAAAAACAGGCAATCCGTTTCGCCACCGAGCCGATTGCGCTGTCTATGTGCAGTTGTTCGCTGTGAGCGCCAATGACGATGAGATCAGCTAGAAAATCTTCCGCAAGCTCAAGAATAGACTCGGCGGCATAACCCTCCAGGACGTGCCCAATTATGGCGTTGTTGGGCATCATCTCTCTCAAACGCTCAACATGGCTGTCGAGAGCGCCTTGCGCCGCAGCTATAGCCTGTGCCTTTAACTCATTGGCTTTCTTTTGATGGAATATTTGCAATGCGCCAATCTTGTCTTCAATAGTGTTGAGGACGCTCACCAGAGCAAACTCCTGATGAGGAGCCCAGGCACTATGCGCAACCCAATCGAGTGCCGCCCGCGAGTGATCTGAACCGTCATAACAGACGATAATTCGACGCTGATCGTGCCACGCTTTCCCGGACCGATTCAGTAATCGTATTACTTCCATGGAACACGGAGTTTTTTCAATGACCTGCGCAGTAACGCTGCCGAGCGCATAAAGCTGTACATTGCGCCGTCCATGCGAACCCATGATGATTAGCTGCGCACCCCAGCGATGTGCTGTTTCAACAATTTGCGTGGCTGGATGTCCGTAACCGACAGCAGAACTTACAGTCACTTCGGGCAGAGAACGACGCAATCCATCGCATTTGCGCTGGAGCATGCAAATCACTTCTCGTTCCTGTTCCTCTTTCAACCGGCGTAACTTTTGCTCATCAGGCACAGCTAGAACCTTTCCGAGCTTGTCGTAATCATTGACTACCGAGTACAGCAGAATCTCAGTGCGCGCCGGCCAATGCCTCGCACCAACAGATATAAGAGCCGCCTCTGAATAACTTGAATCGTCGAGTGGTACCAAAACCTTCATGACGCCTGCTTCCCTGCTTCCTGGTTACCGTGTGATTTCTATCTTTCGAACGACTTCACTTCTGTTCTCATGAGTAGAAATGCAATCATTGAACCGACTCATTGGTTAGTGTGATTCCAGCTTGTCACAACAGGTGCTGCTCGGAATCGACCACGAGGATAGTTGGAGACCTATATAGTGACGCCCGGTATCACCCAACAGGTTGATTTGCGGTCAAAGCAAGTTTTCATTCATCAGCCGAAAGAATGATGCGCGGTCAAACCGCATCATTCGCGTTGGATTCGCTTGCATTGAATCCAAAACAAAACATATTTCTTAACCAAGAGGCAAAAGGTTCGCCTTGCCTTTGAACTTCCACAATCCTTCTAAATGATAATGGATTCTCCATATCGTTAACAGATATCAACATCACAGTTTTGCCCACTGAAGCTGTCTTTCAGCGAAGAATGAGAAATGGTTAAACGATAATGAAAACGGTTTTCATTATATAATTGACAACGTATTCCAGCCAGGTTTACCGGATGTCTTCTTTCCTCACCGCTCATATAGGGCGGGTAGTTTCACCGCAAAAAATTTGCAGCACCTCATCTGCGTCCTGCCAGCCAGTTGCCTTAGATGACATGAGGCGAACATCTACCGAGTGGATCTGGAGTGCCATCTACGAACCACGCATAGCAAGTCTTGAGGGCTACCTGAAGCGACCTGCCCCCTGCTTGTTCCCCGGTCAATGGCCGGCACTTTTGCCTACTGGAACAAACAACCATTTCGCACTTGATCGAGCACGAGCACTGGCAGGCGATCAGTTTTTTGCAGACAGAGAACCTTTCAAAGGTGTCGTTACAAACACTGACATAAATTCATGGAACTGGCAGTTTCTCAAAAGGCAGCAATTCAAAGAAGTGTCTTGTCAATCAGAGTCAGTGAATGTTGCGGAGTCCAAAATTTTGCACCTGGTGCAGAAAGTGCAAGACGTGTCTTCACTGCAAAGTCTTTTTAATTTGATTCATTCGTGCTGGTCAAGCGTAGAGTTTGTCAACTATCCAAATTCAGCTCTGCAGATAGCCCTAACTACACTCAGCCAAAGTTCCAGGCGAACACTCCAGGTTGCATTCGAGCTCGAGGAGTTTGCCAGTTATTGTGCATTGCGTTCGAATTACTTGCCAATGCAGTCCACGCTTTTTGAAGGAAAGTGGGTCGATATCGGATATCAAGACCCTGCCGAAATTCGAGCATCCGAAAGATGCATAGCAAAGAAAGTTTTGTCCGAACTCGAAAATTTGCCTCTTGGGAAAACGGCACCGCTGCTGGTGAATGAATTCGACTACATAGCAGATGGCAATCACAGGCTCACCGCGTCCCGGGTTTGGAACGCTCTGCACGCAGCAAACGATGAACTCTGGGAGCCGGGCAACGTCCATTTTGAAGAAAAACTGTTTCGTTTCTTCAACAAAAACGCATCAGTTAAAAGCGATTTGACCGCATCAAATGCACTTGAGAGTCTATCCGAGATTCTGAATGAAGAGGAGAGCAAGCAGAGAATCAACAACCTGAAAAGAATGATTGGCTCGCATGTAATTCGTAGAATACCCATTCTGCCGGTGCTGTCGTATAGCGGAGTGGCGATCGATAGGCGACTCTATGAAAACGGCGGCGTCGCGTGCCGTTTCAATCCTTCTCATTATCAAATCCTGAAAGAGGATCCCTCGACCTGTTTAGCGGCAAAAGCTTGTTACCACAGGACAGACACTCTGCCGCTGCCATTGTTTTATGTGCTCGAGGCGCGACAAAAAGATTTCAGCGATAAGTGGGAGGACAAATGAGATTTGCATTTTTAGGTAAAGGTGGCTCAGGCAAAACCACTGTCACAGCCAGCTTTATTAGACATCTTTTGAGCAAAGACTATGACGTTTTGGCGATAGACGCAGATGTAAACGTACACCTGGCCGAGGCACTGAATGTCGAGTTGGCAGGAGCCTGCCCGTTTTTGTCCGAGTCGGTGAATGATCTTATAGAGCATTTGATAGGAACGCGGTCGGACCTGAACGGACGACCTCTATTAGGGTCGACTCCTCCAGCTAGAGGCTCACGCCTGATTCAGGCAAACAAAAATGAGCCGGTCCTGAGGCGATTCGCGTTGCAGAGAGATGGTTTGAGTCTAATTCGTGTGGGTAACTACAACGAAGCTGACGTGGGCGATTCTTGTTATCACAGCAAGCTATCCAGTTTGGCGGTATTTCTGCATCACCTGGTAGATAGTGATGAAGAATTCGTGGTCGCCGACACGACAGCCGGCACTGATAACGTTGCCACTTCTCTAGCCTTTGCTTACGACGTAAATATCTTTGTTGTAGAACCGACTGCAAAGTCGCTCAGTGTCTACCAGGACTTTATGCGAATTGCACCAGAGTCGATTAAAGAGCACACGTATGTGGTCGGCAACAAAATCGAGCACCACGATGATGAGCTCTTTATTCAGAAAACTACCGGTAAGTCTTACCTTGGCGCCCTCCCCTACTCTCGAGCGCTGAAACAATTCGAGCAGGGTAACAGCGAAAAATTGATCGAATTTCAAGCTCAACTTGAGGAGACTTTATCGAATGTCTTCCAGGTTGCCAGTCGACACAAACGAAACTGGTCCACATATCTCTCCAGGCTGAAAGCAGTGCATAAACAGGTGGCGTCAGATTGGGCTAACGCAATGTACGGATGTGATCTGGTTTCTGGACTTGACGATCACTTTAGTTATGAAGCTGCCTTGAGCGAAATGACTGCAGTAGCATTGCCAACGCCAGCTCTTTCCAGCACCACAGGTAACTGAAGATGCCTGTAGAAACTAGCGCGAAAATCGCCAAAGAAAGCAGTCTCAAGTTGACGGCTCGCTTGCACGACGAAATCGCTTCGTTCTTATCTACGAAGAAAATTTTTGAACTTGTAAATGCGCTGGGAAGTCCGCTTAACGTGCTGTTTCCAACGCTGTTAGACGAAAACGTCGCTTCTTTCAGAAAGATCTTCGAAAAGCATGGTCTTTCTGGCCGAATCTATTTCGCCCACAAGGCGAATAGATCGGATGCAATTCCCCGGCAACTGGCAACAACAGCAAGTTACATAGATGTGTCTTCCGTAAATGAACTGAGACATGCATTAGGTAGCGGATTTGAAGCGTCACGTATTCAAGCGACCGGACCAAAAAACTCAGAATTCATGCATCTGTGCCTTCAGCACAACATCGTCATCGCAGTAGATAGCTTGCAAGAATTGGACACATTGATCGACCTGGCTTACAGAGCAGGTACGACGAAGAAGACTCGCGTTTTACTTCGTGTAAGCGGCTTTAAAAATAGACAGGCAAAGCATCAAGGCAAAGCAAGTCGTTTCGGTATCAGGTTTGATCGCGTAGATGAGGCGCTCACTACTCTCTCGGCCCATGGTGATAAGTTCAGTTTATTAGGATTCTCATTTCATCTCGATACGGTGAGCGCACTGGAGAAAGCAGTGGCTCTGGAAAGCTGTCTGCAGCTTGTCGAGAACGCAATCGAATTCGATTTCAATCCGAGCGTAATCAACATCGGTGGCGGCTTCAAGGTGAATTACATCGAGAACGGCAATGATTGGAGCGAGTACACATCTGCCATGAGAGAAGCGGCGCTCGGATCGCGGCCGCCTTTCACCTGGCAGGGAAGCACCTTTGGACTTTATCCCGATAAAGGTGTGTTGCGTGGAAGCTTCAACACTTACAGTTTTTATGACTCGTCTGCTGGTCCTGCGTTTATGGATGAAATTCTTTGCCATCAATGTGAAAGTACTGGTACATCAATTGCTAATTTCTTGCGAGAGAATGGTATTGAGCTCTGGATCGAGCCTGGCAGAGCACTTTTGGACCAGGTCGGAATTACAATAGCAAAGGTCAACTCACTGAAAGAATCTTCAACTGGCGACGTACTTGTCTGCTTGAACATGAAGCGTCAGGATATTTGCTTTATCGATCAGGAAATTTTTCTCGACCCGATTGTCGTCTATCAAGAGGATCGTTTTTCTGTAGAAGACGAGATCGGCGTCTATTTCGCCGGCAATCTCTGTTTAGAAAGCGACCTGGTTACGAGACACGAAACTAAGCTTTCATCGCTGCCTGAACCCGGCGACCTGGTGGTGTTCGTGAACACAGCGGGTTATTTTATGGATTTCAGCGCCAGTGAAGCGATCATGCACCCAATCGCGAAAAAAATTGCCGTCGAAAGAAACGGCGATTGTTTTAGTTGGTGCCTGGATGAAAATTATTATCCAAGACTCGAAAGGAAGAGCGTATCGAAATGATTGTCAAACGAATTACAGAGCTGATTGGGAACACACCACTGCTGGAAATAGATCCGTCGATTCACGGTCTGAAAAACATAAACTTGTTCGCCAAGTTGGAGTTGTTCAATCCATTTGGTTCGGTCAAAGATAAGACCGCATGGAACATGCTGCGATACGACCTGGATGAGATAAAGGCCAAAGGTCAGATAGTCATCGAGTCATCGAGTGGTAACACAGCCAAAGCAGTTCAGATGATCTGTGGAGTTGAAAATATCCCCTTTAAAATCGTAACCAATCGCGTGCGAGTGAAGGAAGTCAAACAGATTCTGCAGTTGCTCGGAACTGAAATCGAGGAGCTGCCAGGTCAATCGCAATGCCTCGATCCATCAGATCCCAACGACCCTCTGTTTGTCGTGGAAAAAATTATGAACAGCGAGCCCGGACGCTATTTCCATACCACGCAGTACACCAACGAATTGAACACGAAGGCACACGCCGAAATGACGGGAGCCGAGATCGCTCAGGACCTGGAAAGGGTAGATTTTTTCATTGGCGGGCTGGGTACGACTGGCTCCACCCGTGGTGCAGGAGAAACGCTAAAGCAATACAATCCCGCCATGTCCAACATCGGAGTCGTATCGAGTAAAAACGGCTTTATACCAGGCATTCGCAATTCCGATGAGATGTTTGAAGTTGGCTTGTTCGATCGAAATTTCTATCAAGATGTAATTGAAATATCAATTGACGAAGCATTGGATGGCATGATGATGTTAATTCGTCGTTGTGGTGTTCTTTCCGGACCAACCGGTGGCGCCAGTTTAGCGGGCGCTCTGAAGTATCTCAAAACGATAGACTCTCAGCTACCTGAAAGACAGAATGCTGTTTTTCTCGTCTGCGATCGGGTCGAGTGGTATCTCTCATTTTTGCAAAAGCTGCGTCCAGAATGGTTTGGTTTGAGCACAAGAGAGAGTGGTCTTAAGAAATTGACGCAGGAACACATATCTTCTGCAAAAGAAATAACTGCTGATGAGCTGGAGTTGATGGTCTCGAAGAATGAGCCTATAACTCTTGTGGATCTCAGGGGCGGACTGGCATTCAAAGGCTCACACATTGACACATCAGTAAACATGCCGGCTGAAACGCTGGAGGAACTCTTGCAATGGAGTATTCCGTTCTCGCAGAGCAAACCTGTCGTGTTGATTTGTCCCGTAGGCGATCAGTCTAAACGTTTTGCAGCTTATCTGACCGAAGCGGGCTTTGAAAGTATGAGCCTGGAAGGGGGATTCGCCGCCTGGCGTGACAAGGAAAAGCCGGTGGTCAAAGCACGTAAGCGAAAAGAATCCAAAGCCATTTTATCAGTGTGAGGTGCGTATGGTTGTCTCATCCATGCAAATGTTGACGTCGCCGCAGTGTGTTCTGCCAGAGCCTGGCAGATTCACGAGGCTTGTCTCGTTCAGATCCGATTTTCCTATCTTGAACGACAATCCGAGCACACTTTTTTTCGACAATGCCGCCACGACTCAAAAACCCTTATCGGTCTTAGCGAAAATCGAAGAATTCAATCGACAGATATGTGCAAACGCCGGACGAGGAGCTTACTCATGGTCTACGCGACTGAGTCGTGATGTTGAGGATGTGCGCTCACGCGTGGCCAACTTTTTGAACAGTACGACCGATCTGGTTGCTTTTACGAATGGGGCGACCGACAGCTTAAACATGGTAGCGACCATGTGGGGGCTGCATAATCTCACAGATGGCGATGAAGTGATGCTGTGCGAAGAGGACCACGCCTCAAGTGTGTTGCCCTGGTTTAACGTGCAAGAGATGCTCAGCCGGCGCGGCATACACATCAAAATCGTGCCTTTCCATATGCATCACACCGGTACTTACGATCGCAAGAGTCTGCAAGAGGGGTTTAGCGATCGAACGAGAATCGTCTGTTTAAGTCAAATTCACCACCTCTACGGAATGGAGATGGACATCGCGGAATTGAAAGCTCTTATCCCGCAAGATGTTTATGTATCGCTGGATGCAAGCCAGAGCGCAGGACACATCAAGATCGACAGTGAATCGCTGCAGGTTGACTTCATCTCCTTTTCCGGTCATAAAATGTTCGCCGCAAACGGAATCGGCATTCTGTGGACAAGTGCACGCGCCCTTTCGCAGATGTGGCCAATACGAGTGGGCGCCAAAACCCAGCTATTAAAAACAGGTAGATTCGACGTCGACAGACTTAAATTGAGCAACATCGTTGAATGCGGAACTTTGAATCTGCCCGCTGTGTTATCACTGGGAGCAGCAATAGAGTTTATTGAACGCAACAACATATCGGTGATGGCCGACTACGTTTCGAGCCTCACCATCAGTCTGCTAAAAAAACTTAGAGCGTTCGAGGGCATCGAATTTGCTCCGGGCATCGGTGTTTGCGACTGCACGAGAGGATTCGGGATTATCTCTTTTAAGTTTTCAGACGTGAGTTCAGCCGATGTAGGCGCATATCTCGATAGCGAAGAAATATTGGTCAAGACTGGAGATCAGTGTCAGGGTCGCCGCAACTCATCGGACGATCTGATTCGAGTCAGTCTACAAATCTACAATACTGTCGATGAAATCGATAGATTTGCGGAGGTGCTGAATGACGCAGTTAGCAACTAATACGTCCGTGCCCGAGAAGTCAGAGTTAGTTTTTAGAGAAGCCAGAGCGGAAGATTCTCAAAACATTGTTGCTTGCTATGAAAGTGTTTTTGGCAAAGATGGCATTAGAGCTCCGGGCCATGCTCCCTATCCAGCTCCCGAGGTTTTTTTCGAACAGGGTGTTAACCAGATAATAAGCGATTCCCTGCGTCAATTCATGGTGGTTGAGACGGCAGAAGAGATCGCCGGCGGCATGATCATCAGTCACAACAGCAAATTCCACCGCGAATTCGGTTGCGTAGCCGTATCGACGCGGTTTCAAGGGCAAGGTATCAGTTCCTTTATGCTCAAGCAAGCTAAAGAACTGGAACGTCAACAGACTCTGTCTATTAATATCACAGAGATTGTCACTCACAGCATGCTAAGCCAATCAGCTCATGCCTATGCGGGATACAACCAAATTACAGGTTTTGGTTTTTGCCAATATCCAAGAGTTTTCTTCAAAGATCACCCGGAATCGTGCTTGTGGGTGACTTCATTCGAGGGTAACATAATCGAAGCTTTGCGTCGTTCACGTCCCAAATGGCACGCCGCTCAGAAGTCGCACACAACTGGTTATGAAGATCATTTCGGGAGCTTTGAGGAGAGGCTTCTGACAAACCTCGAGCAATGCCGCGCAGTTTTTATACCACAACATTACTTGAAAATCGTTTCCAGGATTGCGTCTCAATTCGAAGAAACATTTTCTTTCCGAATTCATGGCGAGAGCGATAATCTTTCAGAGACGACAAATGGGATCACTGACTGGCAGCTGGACCCCTGCGATGACTATCCTTACGCCTACCTGAACTTGCCCTCGAGAACAATAGGCGAAGAAGAGTTGTTGCAGAAAATTCAATCACTTCCAGCCGGCAAAAGGTACATACAAGCACGAGTCTCCACAAGCAGTGCCGTTGCCATTCGGAACATCGAACTTCTTCGCACCCATGGCTTTGTGTTTCTTGGATGGGTGCCGCTTTTTCGGTACGCGGGAGACAAAGCGCCAGTTTTTGATGACGTGTTGCTCATGCAACGGTTACATCCAGATTTAGTTGCGACTAATGCCTTACCGGGTGAAACGAATGCAGTCGTGAAGTTGCACGGCTACCCTCTCAATCTGACTGGCGATCTAATCGCGACCATCCGCATGGATCTCAGAAGTTCAAAGAAACGATGGGATGAGTAGCAATTGCAGCTGTGCAAGGGATCACTTTTGGCCGGGACAAGAACCGACGCGGAGCTATTGAAATTGAAAGCAGTAAGACTTAGCCGCAGCTGCCATCAAGTACTTCGATATTTGCGAGAAAAGAAAGGGCTTCATTCTGCAAACGACATCTATATGGCATTGAAGAGTGAGTTCTCCGAGGATGCACCTGGTCTAACAACCATTTATCGATGTCTTGAGACGCTCGTACAAACCGAACGAGTGCAATCGGTAGTGCTGGGAGACAGCGAAAAAATCTTCGAGTACATTGAAGACGGCCAACACCATCACCATCTCATCTGCACCTCGTGCAGGACGAGCGTTCATTTACACAAATGCTTTATCGAACAATGGGAAGAAAAAATAAAAACGGTACATGGATTTGAGGTACGTTCGCACATTCTCGAATTGTTTGGGCTATGTCCAGAGTGCCAGACGAGCGCAACCGCGCCCTTGAACTAGCATGGGCACTGCCATATCCGACAACACAAAAAATGATACTTCCAAACTACAACCGGGGTTTACCACAATCGGAGCCTGGGCTCTCGGAGTAGGCGCTTTAATTGGCTCGATGGCGTGGCTTATTCACGCTCCCATGATTGCAACTGCAGGGAACCTGGGCGCAACCCTGGCTTGGCTCATTGCCGGTGTTCTCTCTATTCCGCTGGCGCTTATTCTCATGGAATTATCGTCCATGTTTCCCACTGCGGGCGGACCATATTTCTATAAATACTATGCGCTGAAACGCCTGATTCCAGGCTATGGTGATTTGCTTGGCTTTCTCACAGGTTGGCTCTTTTGGATCGCCCTAACCGTAGGACTGGCAATGATGTCGATTGGTTTGGTCAACCTTCTCGTCAGAACGCTTACACCTGGCTGTCCTTTGGTCCAACACTGGCTTTTCGGTCCGTTCGTCATCGTCACACTATTTCTTTCAACAGCAGTGCTTAATTTGCACCCGGCCAGGACATCTTCAAAAGTATCGATTGGATTTTGTTTGCTCAAGATTTTTATGGCTGCAGGCTTCGTATTGCTTGTGATCAGCTCGAACAAATGGTCGATGCATGAGGCGCTGAAAATTGTAAACCCGGGCGGTAGCAGCAATTTGCATGAAAGTATCGCTTCTGTTCTGATGCTCGCATTGACAGGTTTCACCTTCTTAGAAATTACTGGTTGTACGTCAGCTGAGACATACAACGCCGAGAAAGCCGTTCCGAAAGCAATGATGCTGACGCTTCTGACGGGTGCCTTAGTATTCGGAACGATAAGTTTTTGCTCTGCCGGCATAATACCGCTTGCCTGCGACAACAAGCTGAAAACAATGGTCATCAGTGGTACAGCACTGGAGGCAACATGTCCAGGAATCGTCACATACGTTGCCGGCACAAGCGCGGGTGAGCTATTCTTTGGTTGTGTCATCGCGTCCATTGTTGGTGGCACATTTGGTGCACTACTGGCGCTTGCCCGAGTCGGTTATTCCATGTCTGCTAGCGGACTGTTCCCGCTGCAGTTTGCGAATACTAATCGAGACGGTGTGCCCGTCTACGCACTGTGGTTCCAGTGCTTCTGCGTCATTATCATTGCCTTGAGCACGTTGTTTTTATCCCGCCTGGGGTGGTTTCCTAACGCTTATGTCTTTCTGGGCGAGACCTTTGGATTCATGTACTCGCTGATTGGAGTGCTCTATGCAATATGTTTTCTCAGCTTGCGATACACAGATCCGGAGAGGGAACGCCCTTTCCAGGTCGGAAGCATGAAAGCCGCATGGTCTGTCAGTATCATCACAATCATAATATGGAGCTATGCGGCGATTGGTTGTGTGCAGCCAATCCATCAGCTGACAGGCTTATTTATCATGTTCAGTGGTGTGCCGGTCTATTATTTCTATAAAAATCGCAGTCTCACCAAAATTTAAAAACTCTCCTACGAGACAACGATCCAAATCCGCTTAAGAATTGCATTTTTAAAAGTTGACTTTAACGCTAACGATAATCTATTATCATTAACGTTTGGGATCATAATCGCCAGAAGATTCGATGATTACTTCAATCAAAGGGCTTGAACTGTGCTCGCGAATCGAAGCGAACACGTACAACTGACTTCCGATCAAAGTAAAGGAAATAATGCGATATTTAGACTCGAAAGCAAAGCGCTGCCGCGCCGTTGGAGTGAATCTTTACGGCAATGCAAAATTTGACCGATTGTTAGCACGAGGGGCAAATCCGCCCGGAGAGCACGGTAATAAGAAACACAAATTATCCGATTATGGCGAGCATCTAAAAGAGAAGCAAAAGATACGTTGGACTTATGGTGCCTCGGAAAAACAATTTGTTCGTGCTTACGAGGAAGCGAGCCGGGCGAAGGCGGCGACAGGCACAGTTTTGCTGCAACTTCTGGAACGGAGACTCGATAACGTAGTGTATCGTTCCGGACTCTTTGCAAGCCGAGACCAGGCCCGACAGATCGTCAGTCACGGGCACGTCCTTGTGAATGGAACGAGGTTGAATGTAGCTTCAGCTCGTTTAAATCCAGGGGACGAGATCACCTTTAAAGAAAAGAGTCACTCCTTGATCAAATCATTCAGCGAATCGAACCAATCAATCGTTCCGCAATGGCTTGAAGTCAACAAAACTCCTTTACGCATAAAATTTTTAGCCGTGCCGGAACGAGAAGATCTCGACCAGACTTTTCGAGAAAATCTGGTTGTCGAATACTATTCGCGCTAAATATTACTGGTCTCTGTCGTCCAACAACGTTGATGCCACCGTATTTGGTGCCCAACAAGTCAAATTTTTTTTGCGCGCCCTGAACTAGTTGCGCACAGGAGGTGTGTTAGCTCTTTTGAGCTAACACACCACTGCAATTGAGAGCATCCTTTCAGAGGCCTGAACGATGATGTGCGCCAGATAAACCGTATCTTTCCTCTCCAGTCCTCTCAGGCTGATGCCAGCGAGGTATACGCTCGTGGCGAGATTTACAGTTCGGGAGAGAGCCCCTTGTTTGCCAATCCGTAGCGTGCCTTCAGACCACGGGGCATGCCCTGGTTCATGACCGAGGCCTGCGTCAGATAGTCGAAGTGCCACCACTCGAATGGGTAGTTGACGAAACCTACTTCCGTCATCGCCCAAAAGAGAAGGCGCCGGTTGCGAAGCGCTTCTTTGTGGCTGGCGGAGTCGGAATTCGCCAGTTCCTCGTAGTAGCGCGTGCTGCTGACACTCGATGAATCAAGATAGATGCCGCCCATGTAGGCAGCCTTGCCCGTCGCCACCTCCTCGAGCGTAAGGTCCACGGCGCCACCGGTGGCGTGAGTGGGCCAGGTTGTTGGGTCATCGACGTTGAAGGTGCTGGGGTCGGTTGCGTAGCGGAGTGCAAAAGCAGTCCACTCGGCTTCGCTGGCATGAGGCAGAAGCTGGCGCGCCTGCTCAAGCATCCAGCCCCAGAGATCGCGCTGGACGGCAATTGGGCGAAAGCCATCCAGAACGACCACTCGCATGCCGTAGGAGCGAAGGAGCTCGTCGACCTCCTTGAGCTTGCGAGCGACGCTCTTTCGGGCGTACACGCGGATAAGCCCGGATTTGAACGCACGACCGACGGGTTGATTCAGTCCGTCGGTTCGACTGTAGAACGCATCCGTTCGAATATCGTAGTCAGCCAGGTCGACCAACGGTTCTCCATATTCGGGGGCCGTTTGATCGATCTGCACGTTCTTGTACTCGTCGGTGTCGTTCTGAGAAGCGCTAGGCGGAAGCTTCCGATCGCGAAAATCAGATAGTGTTCTCATATCGTCCTTTCTTGGTTAAGGCGTCTCGGCGCACGAGTCCAGAGAACCCGTGCAACGAAGAGGCGACAAGTGTTGTTGCGAAATCCGTAACCTAACTCCGCTGTGAGCAGATTGGAGAGATAGGAGCCGTGAATGCCACCACCAATGATGATGCAGTCGAGCATAAATGCCTCCTTGACAAACCAGAATGGCAGCGATGTTCATGACCGAAGCCTTGTGCTTGAGCCATGACCACAAGTTTGCAACGCTGGCAAAGACGAGCATCCAGCGACTGCGCAGTTTGAATTCCGCGCCTATTGTCGCGAACATGTAAAGCGAGTAGCGGAGATAGATGGACAAGAACAGAAGGGTAACTCCGCTCAGCCGGGTGCGGAGCTAGCGTGAACTAAGTTACACCCAGACGACAGCGAAGCCCAAAAGCCATGGTGACCACTAACGCGGCTTTGCGGGACCTTCAATCGACTGGGACTTTTCTGCAACTGCATTCATAATTTGTCCCTTTCTCGTCGAGATTTGAAAGCACGATCACATTCAGCAAGACAGCTTGGTCTTTTAGAGGCTGAAACGTGAATTTGGATTAGCTTTTAGGCGATTTGCTTCCCAGTGGAACAGTGCATTGTTGATGATGCCTTGAGAATACAAAAGGCAGTTGATATGAGGCAACGTCTATCACGTTAGAAAAGCCCTATTTCAGTTAGTTTCATCCGCCTTGGCTGGTGATTTTCGGGGTACCTGACAGCTTGTAAATAGTCCCATCTGCGCAGAAATGATAACCATTTCCATTTGGCGCGGCAGATGCGAATGGCGCTACTTAAATCCAGGTGCGCTAGCCACGCTAGCTAATGATAATGCGTTATCATTCCTGCTAATGAAAATCTGCATCAACCACCCACAAATGTAAACAAGCTTAGCGTTTCAAGCGCTAACGACCGCAAAAACAACTGGCAGTCAAAACACAGAACGGACCTCTTTTGATCAGAAGTCCGTTGACAGAGGCAGGAATTAGAGCAAGTGCAGCGTAGTCAATGAACACTTTCCGTAAATGGTAAGAGTCCGATTGCGCGAGCGCGCTTGATGGCCTTTGCAATCATTCGTTGACTGGTCCTACCGCAGCCAGTTATTCGTGCAGGCAGAATCTTGCCTGACTCCGAGATGAACTTGCGGAGGAAGTTCACGTCTTTGTAATCAACAAACGTAATTTTGTTGGCAACCAGCGGATCAATTTTCTTGGGACGCGAAGAGATGAATGGCTCTCGGCGAGACGAATTTTTCAAAATTGATTTCCTCCTGATTCTTGGGTGTGAACTTGCGTCTGCACAAAATCGTGCTCCTGTATCCATGCGAGGGCTTGTTGTTCAGCGTTCATCAACTCGGTGGCGTTCGCTGATGACAACAAAATTCCGAGTGACTGTGTCGATGAACGAGGAAACATGCAATTGACGTTAGTGTCTGTGTGCTGAAGGACAAAACACCAGAAAAGTGCTCTTGCTTTATTTTGAAGCGCCAGTGGTCCACGACTGAGGAGCCAGACCAGAAATGCCTGCGCCTCAGTGACTCCGGCGTTAGCGGCCTGCTCAAATCTATATAGCGCCTGACTGTAATTCGCGAGCGAAAATGCCCTCGTAGCAAGATACATTTGAGCACCAGTGTGTCCGTTATCAGCCGCCAACTCATAAAGTTTTTGACTGCGTTCGTGGTCGATTTCGCAAGCGATTCCGTGTTCCAACATAGCGGCTAGTGAGCACTGCGCCTTAACACTGCCAAGTTCAACGGCGCGACTAAAAAAATGAAAGGCTTCGCCCGGTTGTTCGTTCACGCCGTAGGCATTCAGATACATATAACCGAGATAGTAATTCGCTTCCGCATGGCACGCCCGAGCGCTTGCGAGAAGCCATAGACGTGCTTTCCGAATCGATTTACGAACCCCATAAGCACCGAACAAATATCTCACTCCCAGTGAGAAACACGCTTCGATGTGTCCAGCCTGTGCAGCCTGCTCGAGCCAATACCAGGAAGCTCGTAAATGTATTTTGTCAAATCCTCTTCCAGACTCGAGCATTTTGGAAAGACGATATTGTGACTGCCGATTCCCAGCTCGAGCCGCCTGTTCACACCAAATGGCAGAGGCAACCAGGTCTTGCTGACCATATCGAGCTTCTTCATAGACTATCGATAGATAATATTGCGCCGTCACATCGCCGGAGCAAGCTCTATTTTCAAGCTGATGTAGAAGATCGGTTTCGTTCACTTCGTTGCGACCGCTGTGTGCAGAGGGCTGTGCGCAAAATCACTCAATAGCTGGATATTCCATTGCGGAAACGGATCACAAAAGTCCTCCGAACCGGCCTCGGCAAGCAGAATCTCAGATTCTCTAATTAAGCAACTGTCAAGTCGGGAAATCATCCACTCCTTGTCCATGTGCATGCCGATGAAGACGAGCTCTTGACGCCTGTCTCCGTAGGGTTCGCACCAGGATTTATCTATGTCATGTAAAAGCAGCGAATCTTGTGGCCACTTCTCTTTCGGCATGGCAGCCCACCACATCGCACCCGGTTCTATACGACATGAACCACCCGCTTGCGACCAGGCAATTGAATAGTCCATGCGCGTATAAAGCCAGAGAAAGCCTTTCGAGCGGATAACGCCAGGCCACTCTTCAGCGAGAAAGTTGCGAATTCTTTCAGGATGAAAGGGGCGGCGAGCGCGGTACACAAAACTGGTAATTCCGTACTCAATCGACTCCGGGATATGCGTTCCCCGCATTTCTTTCATCCAACCTGGCGACTCTGCTGCGCGATCAAACTGAAAAAGTTCGGTGTGCAGTATCGCAGGCAGTGGCACACGTCCATGTTGACTGCGTACAATGCGGGCATCCGGATTGAGGTGCCGCAACACACGATACAGTTCATTCAAGCTGGTTTTACTAATCAGATCGGTTTTGTTCAAAACAATGACGTTGGCAAACTCGACTTGATCAACCAGCAAATCGCTCACGGTTCGCGCATCATGCTCGTTCAGTGCAAGAGCACGCCGTCTCAATTCCTCCCCTTCTTCGTAATCTTTCAAGAAATTAAAACTATCGACAACTGTGACCATCGTATCCAAATTTGCGACATCGCCCAAACTGTGACCGAGTGAATCAGTAAATGCAAATGTTTCGGCAACTGGCATTGGCTCAGAGATTCCAGTCGATTCCACGAGTAGATAATCAAATTTAGACTCGAGAGCTAGCCGCTTAATTTCCACCAGAAGATCTTCTCGTAACGTGCAACAGATACATCCGTTAGTCATCTCTACAAGCTTTTCGTCCAACCTGTTTAAGTGCGCACCACCTGAGGCTACGAGTTGCGCATCGATGTTTACTTCGCTCATGTCGTTCACAATAACGGCAACTTTCATGCCTTCGCGATTGTGCAAGACGTGATTGAGCAGGGTGGTTTTACCGGCGCCAAGAAAACCGGAAAGAATGGTGACAGGAAGTTTTTTCATAATCTAACTTCTCATGAGAGGTTGGTGTGCATGGGCATTCAAGCTTTCGGAAGGACCGTCTTCATCTAACTGAAAACCGCCGTATGGATCTTCATAAGCCGACCACGCTTCTTCACCGAGAGCGATTTCGTCATCTGTCAGCAAGCATTGGTCAAGTTGTGAACAAATCCAATCTTTGTTCATCTTGATACCGATGAAAACTACTTCTTGCCGCCGGTCGCCCCAGGGCTCTTGCCAATCCTCTTCGATTTGCGTTCTCAACTCGCTGTCACACGGCCAATCATCTTTTGACATTGAACTCCAAAACGAAGCACCAGCTCCGATGTTTGAAGAACCACCGGCTTGAGACCACTCGATTGCAAAGTCCATATGATTTGCAAACCAGAAAAATCCCTTTGATCGAATCACACCGGGCCAGTCTGAGTTGAGAAACTCAGCCAGCCTGGCTGGATGCATCGGCTTTCGTGCTCGATAGACGAAGCTTGTAATGCCGTATTCGATTGATTCAGGAACGTGCTCTCCACGCAACTCTTTCATCCAGCCAGGCGCTTCAGCTGCTCTTTCAAAGTTGAACGAACCTGTGTTTAAAATCTGTTTGGGTTCGATGTCGCCATGTTTCGAGATGATCAGTCGTGCTTCCGGATTTAAGAATTGCAAGATGTTTTTTAGCTCTGCGAGCTGCTCTGCCTGGACAAGGTCGGCTTTATTGACGATAATCACATCCGCGAATTCAACCTGGTCGATCAACAAATCAGAGACTGTACGCTCGTCTTCGGCACTCAATTCCAAATTGCGCATTTTCAAATCAGCTCCCTCGTTGTAATCGACGAGAAAGTTGAGTGCGTCAACGACGGTGACCATGGTGTCGAGAACTGCCAATTGAGAGAGACTGACGCCACTTTCATCTTCAAAAACGAAAGTTTCGGCGACAGGCATAGGCTCTGAAATTCCAGTTGATTCGATAAGCAAGTAGTCGAAACGTTCTTCTTTTGCCAGCCTTGAAACTTCAACGAGAAGATCTTCGCGCAAGGTGCAGCATATACAGCCATTTGTCATTTCAACCAATTTCTCATCGACGCGGTTGAGACTGGCAGTGCCTTGCTTAATAAGCTGTGCATCTATATTCACTTCACTCATGTCATTGACAATAACGGCGACCTTGAGCCCTTCTCTATTGTTGAGAATTTTGTTTAACAAAGTTGTCTTGCCGGCGCCGAGAAACCCCGACAACACCGTCACGGGAAGCTTTTTCATATTGAGTCCTTTATTTGTGAGCTATATTTTCGTTTCTTTGAAGGGAGCGTGCATTCGACAACCCGGGCAGTACTTTCTGAGCATCAAGCGCTCGGGCGTATTTGCCTTATTCTTGGTCGTCACATAAAAGTGCCGGCAGTCATGCTCTACGCACGCCAATCTAATGATTACTCTGGTGGATTTTTTCATCAAAACCTCTTTTTACATTGCAAAGGTGCTAGCCAGATGGGATTTTCCAACTAACTCGGTTGCTGTTTAGTTGATAATAGATTATCATTATCAGTAAAGTCAATTCGGCGTGAGAAAATTCAACGTATGGAAAGAAACACGCAACAACGACAGGCAATCATCGCGGTTTTTAATAAGACAAAACGACCTCTGTCAGTCCAGGAGGTTCTCGAGCTTGCTCAAAAGCGATGCCCGGGACTCGGTATAGCGACTGTGTACCGCAATCTGAAGGTGCTCGTTGCAGAGGAACGTTTGCAATCGGTCGACTTGCCTGGGGGTCAGGTTCTCTATGAGCTACCCACATCCCTGCATCACCACCACTTTTCCTGCTTGAAATGCTTGAAAGTCTATGACATCGATGTTTGCGGTTTGAATTTCCAGAAATTGGTACCCCAGGGTTTTCAACTAAGAGAACATGAGCTACTGCTCTCTGGGATTTGCAGCGGTTGCTCCGCTTAATCCTCAATGAATTGACCTGTCTCCTTTCCAAGGGCTCAGGTAAATGTACGACTGGTTGGTAATCGGCGGCGGAATTCACGGCACTTATATCTCGAACCATCTCCAAAAGGTGGCTGGATTTGATGCGCCCAAAATACTTGTTGTAGATCCCCACGAAAAGCCTCTCGCCGTTTGGGACAGGTGCACTAGCAGCACGCGCATGAAATATCTGAGATCACCTTCTGAACACAACCTCGACGTTGGTACATCAGCACTCAAACGCTATGCGCGTGCCTGGTCTGCGGAAAATTTCAAAGACCAATACGACCGACCTTCACTCAATCTGTTCAACAACCACTGCCGCCATGTCATAGCCGCAGAAGCGCTAGCCGATATGAGGCTTAAAGCCTCTGCTCTATCAATACATCCATCCGCCAATTCGTATATAATTGGCACCACATCCGGTGCAATCGAATCTAGCCGCGTTATAGTCTCCGTTGGAAATGCTGATCATCTCCACTACCCAGAATGGACAAAGGCCTTACCCGAAAAGGCTCCCCTGGTACACGTTTTTGCCCCTGATTCCCAGTCGATTTTAAATGAAAACCGGCAACAAGTTGTGATAGTTGGCGCAGGCATAAGTGGTGCTCAACTGGCTCTCGCTCTGGCGGACCAGGGCGACAAAAACATCACCCTGGTCCACTCTAAACCATTAACTAAGAGGCGCTTCGACGCAGACCCTTGCTGGCTTGAACAGCGCTGTCTAAACCAATTGCGACGCAAAAAAAATTACAATGATCGCCGAAAACTGGTGGACGCAGCCCGACATAGCGGATCATTACCGGATGATGTTCACCGCCACTTGATACTGGCCACGAACGACAATTTGTTGAAGTGTAGAGAGGGAATAATTGTCGAAGCGACATTTGACGGCGCATATATTCATCTTCGATTCGATGACGGAACAACTCAAGCTGCCGATCTTGTAGTGCTCGCAACGGGATTTCAGCGCGGTATGCATAATTCGGCTTTTCTTCAAACAGCGATCGAGAACTTACAACTTAGACACACGTCATGCAGATCACCAATCCTCGACGAATACTTGCGTTGGCACAGGGGCTTATTTGTCACAGGATCGCTAGCCGAACTAGTTGTTGGTCCGGCATCAAGAAACATCATCGGAGCAAAAATGGCAGCGCAAAGAATAAGCGCTGCCGTATTGCCGAAAAGACATCGTTTTAAAGAAGAAAGCTACTTCTACTTCCAGCGTCGAAGAGCTTAGTTGTGCCGTACCACAGATTCGGATTTGCCTTTTGACTTCAGACCCTGGCGAACCGAAGAATCGTAACCTCTGAAAGAATATTCCAACTCTTCAGCGTCTTCTGCGCAGCACTGGCAAATCGTACAGCCGTAGATGGGCTTATCAGGGTGCAAGATTGGCACAATAAATTGTGGGGGCAGACCGTCCGATTGAAGCGTCTGTCCATCGAAAGGTCCGCCTGTCAACACGATTTTGATCAGCATTCTTTTTCTCCATTTGTAATTGATCCGAATGGGTGCTGCCATAAACGCAAGCAGCCGTTGTCATAGCCGATGGCAAGGATGTGAGCGAGTGGATTCCATTTAAGCGAGGAAACTGCATGCGCAGAACGAAGATATGCGACTGGATCTAATCGATCGCGCCGATCGGTGCGCCATATAACAACTGAGCCATCTTCATCACTCATGGCGAGCAGCTGGTCATAGTCATGAAATTGCACGAATCGAATCTGTCCAATTTCTCCGTACAGTGCTTGCGGTACAGCCGTTTTAGGCGCACGATTGTTGAAGCCCCATAGCCTCGCTTCTGAGTTTAAAGAACAAGCAAGCCACTGCCCACCCCAACTCCAGTCAAGACTCGTGGTAGACGGAGTGGTCGTTCCTCCGACGTGCAAAACTACACTGCTGCCAACGCTCCAGACGGAAAGCCCGGCAGTGGACATATAAGCAATCACCGAACCCGAGCGATTGTATTTTAGCGCCGTAGGATAACCCTTGCAGTTGAGCCTGGCAGTTGGAAATTGCTCGCCCAATTTCCAAGTATAAAGACCATCGGCGGCAGCAGAAGCAAAACAGCTCTGTGAAAATGGATGCCAGTGTAAAGCAGTTATCGGCCACGTGTGCTTATCCTGTTCGTCAACCAAAGCACCCGTCGTCGTCCATACGCGAAGTAGGGACGCCTGAGAAGTCAAAAGCAGCGGCAACCAGGGTGACCATGAGAGATGTTCCGTCCAGCCATCATTTGGGTTTATAGTAGCGATGCATTCACCAGAACGGGTGCTCCATATTTTGCAAAGTTCGTCTGTACCCGAGGTAGCGATAAAGTCGCCACTTCCTTCCCAGTGAGCTTGCAAGATCGTCCCTTTATGAGCTTGCCACTGGTTGAGGATTCCTCCACCTAAAGCAAGGATAGCCAACTGTCCAGAATTAGCGCCAACTAGTAATCTGTCGGCTTGACGACTCCAGCTCATAGCCACAATCTTGCCAGAAAAAGCGGCTTCGCTAATGGTTTCTCGTTCGCTATTACGTCGAGCATCCAGCGTGGCTGAGCTGATTGACATAGTTGACTCACTCTTTTGGATTTCTGAAAGCCTACCAACGATAATGATATACCATTATCATTATCGATCAAGGAATCAAATTCAATTTCACAGAACAAACTACCGTCTTGCGGCTTCATTTTTGAACAAGGGCAGTTGAAGGCGGAAGGGCTGAAACGACAATGCGTCACAGCGTTAGCCGCATTATTTCATTAAATCGCTCAATCTAACTTATTGTGGGCGTGTCATTATTGAGATATGCTCGTTTAGCAAAGAGAAGAGAAGAGACTTATGTCCTCCGATTTAAAGAACCATCTCAAAAGCGCTAGTGAATTCTTAGCGATTGCCGCACCGATAATTTGCCTTTTTGACTGCGTTGTTCTTCCAATTTTCGCCGTGTTTGCTCCCTTCCTCGGCCATCACGTTATACACGGGGTCGGAGATCAATTTTTGACAGTTCTGGTTCTGGCTGTCTGTTTGCCATTTTTGATTCCGGGCGTACGCAAACACGGCAACAAAAGGGTTTTAGTTCTTTTCGCCTCCGGCGCCTGCCTGATGATATTTACCAATTGCCTGGGCGAAAAAATAGATTCAGTCTTGCACATTGCTCTCAGCGCAGTTACCAGTGCCCTTATTTTGCATGCAAACTGGCTCAATAAACGACTACTTTCATGCAGCTGCGCGCATCACCATCACAACGCTCATAAGTAATTGGCATTGACCGCCGCTTCTCGTGAGATATCCTCACAGATGAGCTGCCTTTGGATCGGGTCCAAACCCGGCGTATAACAGACAGCGTAAAGATGCACGTTGCCGTCCCACCGCTCGGCGGCACAGGCAACCGATTCAAACTGACCCACCTCTAGCAACGAGATGCCGCGTTCACCCTTGCGCAAAAGAGCCAAAATGCCAGGCTCTGACTTAAGTTGCGATGGCTTCAAAGGACCCAGAAATTCCATACGACCAATTATTAGCATTTCCATCTCTCACAAAGATACTAATGATAACATGTTATCATTAACACTATCAAGTTCATGCAAGCGCTGAGTATGAGTGATCATCGCAACAGGCATGCAACCAAATAAGGTGGCAGGCATTCTCTGAAGATGCAGATACCGAGTAAGACTTCGACCATTCATCTCACATGCTGAATGATAACCATTTTCAGATTTTTCATTTTTCTTATACCTCGAAACCATGACCAGAGCGGAGTTTCAATAAATAACCAGATAACCTGTTTGACAAAAATCTACTTAAGAGTTTTAGTTAGAAAGTACATCCCGCCGGAGACACGAGAAAAATGACTTGCCAAAAACACAACGGACATGACCACAAACATAGCTCGAGCTGTGGACACCAAATCATTCAACATGACGATCACACAGACTTCCTGCATGACGGTCATCTTCATCATGTGCATGATGATCACATCGACGAGCATACGCTCAGCGAAAGTTCGTTTAATAAGACCGCATGTACTCCAGACCATGACTGCGAAGGTCACGAAAGCGGACACACGCATGGCAAAGACTGTGGTCATGAAGCTGTGCCGCACGGAGACCATGTCGACTACCTTGTTCACGGACATCTGCATAGCCCCTGCAAAGACCATTGCGATGACCACGGAATAATCGCTGCTTAAAAAAATGGCTGCAACCGGAGAACAAAAAAGAATTCTAGTTAACCGGCTGAGTAAGGCTGTCGGACACCTGAATGCTGTTCAGCGCATGGTTGAACAAGAAGCTTATTGTGTAGATGTTTTGAACCAACTGAAGGCTGTGCAGTCTGCTCTGGACCGCACAGCCCATCTCATGCTGAAAAATCATCTGGATACATGCGTCGTTGAAGCGGTTAAAGCCGATGACTCAAAGCGAGTTATGGAGGAGCTATGGCATCTGTTAAAAAGTGGCTCAATCGAAGATGAACCCATACCTTTCGAATCAGCAACTTGTTGTGCTAAGAAAACAGAACTCTGAGATTACTGCTGCAGACAAGACTCGCCACTATATGCAGTGCAGAAACCGATCTAAATTTGACGAGAGCAGCACCACCCATAGTGTACAAAATGGCAAACCACATTTGGTGCAGTTTTATAAAGTCAAAATAGGCAGCGGAGATTTGTATCTCCAATTTGAAGTCTTCCAACATTACAGACCTGACAGAGCACAGGACACCATGAGAACGAACAAGTTCGTCTGAGCTTCCCATACTAGACTCGTTGACGTTACCCAAAACCTTGGCGACGAGGGACGATGCACTGGAAACACCTACCAGTTGCCCACTAGGTAACGGCACGGTCACCCAAAAAATCGAAAACAAAAGTCCCAGACAACCGCCTGGGACTTAATTCTAAATGGCGGGACCGACGGGACTCGAACCCGCGACCTCCTACGTGACAGGCAGGCGCTCTAACCAACTGAGCTACGATCCCAAAACTGGTGGACTAGCCAACAGACTGGATTGGCAGTATATCACACGATTTAATTCGTTCACAAACGGTTGTTCAGCGCTTGAGAATTCAAGTCAAGAGATGCCGCTGCGGATAAAATCCCGAACAGTTCTAGGATTCAGCCCATTGCTGACAACGATCTTGTCACTTTTGCTTTTTTGAACAGCTATTTACAAAAGTACGACATTTCCCTTGAACCAGCGAAAGATGCACTCGGGACGAGTACGTTCCATGAGCGCGCAATCGCATTTCCCTCAGGATGGTCGGAAGGGGCACTCGGGACGAGTGCGTTCCATGGCACCCTTCCAAGGCACCACCTACGGCGTCACAATATTAGTTCAGTCGCGATTCGGAACAGCGCCGTAGACGACACCATGCTCCAGGAAAAACTTGAGCAAAGTCACAGCCTCGCCCCATCCCGTTGAGCACTGCATCATCCAGTACAAATCTTTCTCAGTATTTTTGTAGCCGGTTTCGACCACTTCTACGAGAGTGCCGTTTTCGAGCGGCTCCAGATTGAACTTGACAGTGGTGGGCGTATCGCCAGACTTCCATTGAAAAACCAGCTTGTTCGGCGCCGAAACGTCGAGAATTGGGCATTCAATGTCCATCTCATCATTGTTGGCACCGCAGCGTACAAATTTAAGGTGGATTTTTCCGCCCTTTCTAAGGTCTACTGCTGTGCCTTTCGTAAACCAGGCATCCCAGCCTGCTGCAGTCGAGATGTGTTCAAAAACTTTCTCTATTGGAGCGGCGATATAGCTCTCCATCACGATATCCGGCACTTTTACGCCTGTTGCTAAATTCGACATGTGTGAGCCCCAACTTGAAACGAGAGTGTCAGTCTACACCTTTCATTCCCAAATGCTCGTTTCGGGTTGCAACAATTTTGGTTAAAACCCGCATGTGCTCTCTCATAATTGCAGCTTTGCAAGCACAGATTTTCCGTTCCTGCGACAATTAGTTCGAGCTTTGACAACCATACATCCCCCGGCATTTGCGTCAAGTTTGATATATTTTGGTGATACCAGGTTTAGGAGAACGAACGTGTTTTCACATCAACAGCGGCTATTTAATCTTGCACTGGCGTTTACGCTG
Organism: Candidatus Melainabacteria bacterium; assembly: GCA_003963305.1. Taxonomy (NCBI): domain Bacteria; kingdom Bacillati; phylum Candidatus Melainabacteria; species Candidatus Melainabacteria bacterium. The sequence goes on from RXJR01000033.1 coordinate 72,749, forward strand.
ACATGCGGAACGGGTTTCACGGTGCCGGCATTCGCGGCGGCTACAGGCGCCGAGATCGTGGCAGGCATTGAGAAAGAACACATCCTCGCTCCCGGCGCGCGCGTCAATGCTCGTGTCGACGGACCGAACGCCTACCTGTCGACTTATCGTCACACCAAAGCCAATGATACTGACCTCAAAATCGATGCTATGTTGATGTCACGTGTCGTCATGACACTAGACCCGAGCATCTCGAACGTCACAGTCTACTTCTTCAGCAACGCTGATTTAACCAAGTACAAACAACTGACCGTCAGTTCCGTTTCAGTCAAAGCTTTCGGATCTGGCGCTGTTGGCAAAGATGAGCTCATATCCTCACTCAACTTGATCGCAGGCAGCACCCAGGACGCCGCGGCGAAGCTGGCCAACGCTCTGGCAGCCGGGCAGGGAACTGTGGGACACCGCGTCGAATCAGCTATAAATGGTAGCGAAGTGACTGTATCGACCGATCTTGACCCCGATGCCTCCGAACGCGACGTCAAATATGCTGCACTGCAATTGGCAGAAGAAGCACTGCAAGCTGCTCCTGAAGTAAAAACCGTTAAAGTCGCATTCGCCGACCTCTCTCAACCCGGTTCGTACAGACAGGTAGTGATGGACGCCAACACAGTGCGCTCACTAAACTCAGCGGTCAAGAACGCCTTGGCACCTGTCTCCGTATCAGTGCACACGGGTGGAGGAGCCGCCACTACCGCTGCCGCCTCGAGCGACGCCGCGATGCCCGGTCCGATACAGGACGAACGCCAGAAATTGCTGGATCGCATTAATGCCCTTGGCAAAAACGGTGTTGGTGTTGCTCCCTTCCTGGCAGCATTCAAAGCTATCGAACAGCAGGTCGCCGATCACGTCACGGTTGATTCAATCGCAGACGCTGTGCACAGGCTGTCGGCAAACGTAGATAGCCAGGAAAAGTCTTACAAAGAAGCCAAAGCTAAGAAACCTACAGGCACAGGTGCGGCTAGCGTAGGCGGTGGCGCTGAACCGAGAATGCCTACCCGAACAAAAGTAGGAAGATGGGCAGCCGGCCTCGCTTCAATCGGGGAACTTCAACCATACCTGATCATCGAGCGCACCGATCAATACCTCGCTGATATCGAAGGCAAGTTAAAAGCAGCCCAGTTGCCGCAGAAAGAAAAAGACGAGAAATATGCACGCACCATGCAATTCTTCATCATTACTTTGAGCGGCAAGCCGGAAAAATCGTCAGAGCTTAATGCCATGAAACGCAAACTATCTGCATTCCAGGCACAGCACCCAGAACTCAACTACGACTAAGAAGGAGCGGCCACTGAAGAAGGTGCCGCAACAGATTCTTCCATCGTCAATTTGATTTCGAAAATATGGAAAGGCGGCTTGTCTGGAAGACGCTTGCGTAAAAGCGGCATGGCGACGTTATAGACGGGCGTGCCACTAGAGGTGATGCCTTCTAAGCTGCCGCTATGAGCATGCCCGTGGAAAACAACGTCTACCGGGTACCGCAGGAGCGGCTCTTCCAGGCGGCTCGTGCCAAGGTATGGGTAAATCTCGATCGGCTCGCCGTCAACTGTGTCCTTAATTGGTGCGTAGTGCAAAATGGCTATACGCTCGTTGGTACGCAATCGCGCCAGCGCCGACTCCAGCTTAAGCGCCTCTTGCACCGCTTCGTTTACGAAAGATTTGATTGCCGGCTCGCCCCATGGACCCAGCGCTCCTCTGCCAAAGCCGCCGCAAAAGCCCTTGGTACCCGCAAACCCGATGCCGAGAATTTCGGTCGCCTCTCCATCAAGAATGGTGACACCTGCGTCTGTCAAAATCTGTGTTACTTCCTGCTCTTTGTCTGATTCAAAATCATGATTGCCGAGCACACCAACGATGGGAATTTTGACCGGCGCCAGTTCTTTGACGAATATCTGCGCCTCTTCCGGCAATCCATAATCAGTCAGGTCGCCACATAAGACAAGAATATCGGCACTCTGATTGATCTCCGCAAAAACGTTGCGAAGCTCTCCCTGCGTTGTTTTCTTGCAGTGCGTATCGCCAACGGCAGCAACTTTCACAACGTCTTTCATTTTATTCAGCTCCGTAGCCGCGCCGTCGAAGAGTGTACACGGCACGCTGCCACGCTTGCCATCGTCGACATTTGCCCAACAGCCGGACGTGTTTTGACAGCAATAAGTTGCGGCAGATGAAATTACTGATGCGCCACGGGCTTTTCCTGTCTTTTTGAGACTTTTTCAAGTCATTTACGTCTGCAAACTGGTCCGCAAAATGCGGACTGATTTTTTGAGGAGTATTCGATGGCATCAGCAAAGACTTTCAGACAGACAAAATTAGATCCTGATACAGAAGCTTTCTACCAGAAGACTCTAACGCTGCTAAACGACTCAAAAATTCCATTTATGCTCGGTGGCGCATACGCCCTTTCTCAATTCATGGAATTTGAGCGTCATACAAGAGATCTCGACGTCTTTGTGTATCGCAAAGACGCTGAGAATGTTTTGAACGTGCTGGAAAGGGCGGGCTTTAAAACAGAGATGATGTTTCCGCATTGGCTCGGAAAAGCGTTTTCCGGCGAAGACTACGTCGACATAATTTTCAGCTCCGGAAACGGCATTGCCGAAGTGGATGAAGAGGCTTTTGCGCACGCCAAACAAGCCCAGCTCCTCGGAATTCCGGTGAAAGCACTATCAGCCGAAGATATCATCTGGTCCAAAGCATTCATCATGGAGCGCGAACGTTACGACGGCGCGGATATTGCCCACCTGCTGCGAGCCTGTGGTCACGAACTCGATTGGAATCGTCTCATCGCCAGGTTTGACGGGCACTGGAGAGTACTGTTCAGCCATCTCATTTTGTTTGGCTTCATTTATCCCAGCCACCAATCGCAAATCCCTGATTGGGTAATGGACAAAATGCTGGCAAAAACCTGTTCAGAAATAAAATCAAAACCACAGACAGAAAAGGTTTGCCGCGGCACGCTGCTCTCCAGAGGCCAATACCTGGTCGACGTGGATAAATGGCACTATGCTGACGGTCGACTCGCTCCAGGCGGGCACATGACGGCAAAGGATATTGCTCATTGGACCGCCGCCATCGACCAAAAATAAAAGCCAAAAATTTTTCGCGCGAGTGTTATTTCTATTTTGGTGGGTATATAGCGAGTAGCTTGGATCGTTCCATTTCTTTCTTAGTAAAACTGGGAGCGTCCAAGCCCTTTTTTTGCCTTTTTTTGGACTGTCAAAAATTTTTTCCAAAAAAAGCGTTTAGTTTTCAGCAAGCGGGTATAAGACAGTTAGCTCGGACTACTCCGTTTCTTTCTTAGTAAAAACCGGGAGTGTCCGAGCCTTTCTTTTGTCAAAATTCAGCTTATTCAACTGACCTATTTCGACTGAACCGGCATCAGCAAATAGCGATAGTTATCATCGCCAACGCCTTTGATGATGATTGGCTTGAGCGAGCCTGTCATTTCGAATGACACATCGTCCTGTCCCAGTCGCTGCAATACATCAAGCAAGTATCGTACGTTGACGGCAACATCTAAGACCTGCCCTTCAAAAGTCATCGAAACTTCTTCTTGAGCGCGTCCCAGGTCAGGCGTGTTAGCTGTTACTTGCAGGGTCTCACCTTCGAAGTGCATCTTGATCAAATGAGTTCTGTCATCTGACATTACGGCAACGCGATCGATCGCCGATACCATTTCTTCTCGACTGAAAGTAGCCTGATAAGTGAAACTCGATGGGAAGAGCTCCAGATAGCGCGGATAATCTCCGTTGATCAATCTTGTGGACAGATAATGCGTTTCTGTTTCGAAAACGATTTGTCCAGCGACCAGCGCAAGTCTTACATCTGCATTTGTGCCTTTTGAACTATCGAGCAATTTCACCAGTTCGTTGCAAGCACGAGCTGGAATGATTGCTTTCAAGTTGTGCGGTCGATCGAGAGTCGCTGTCGAGGTCTTTGATTCGCCTTCAACCTCTTTGTCGCCCTCTACTTTCTTGCCGCTTGGAACGGATACGCTAAGCACTTCGCTGCGGTTGGCTAAACGACTGCCGTCAGTGGCAGCGCATTCGAACTTGCCGTTCTCGATGACCATGTAGATACCGCCAAGAATGCTGTTCTGTTCAAAGCTGGCGGCAGCAAAACCGGTTTGAATAATGGCTTTGCGCAAAATGTCTACGGGCATTACAACGCCTTCGACAGAGCGAGCGTCCATGAAACGTGGGAAGTCGTCAGACGCTAGTCCCACCATGTTGAATTTCGATCGTTTGCAAGTAACTGTCGTTTCCAGTGTTTCTTTGTCGATTTGGAAAACAACCAGTTCGTTCGGAAGCTTGCCGACGATTTCCAGAAGCTTCTTACCAGGCAAAGTAATTGTGCCGGGAGTATATACAACACCGGTAGTCTTGGTTTCGATTGCCAGGTCTAAGTCGGTTCCCTGGAACTTAATCGTATTGGCGTCGACTGATTCGATAAGCACGTTGCTCAAGATCGGCTGAACTACACGAGTTGCGACTGCGTTTGTCACATCCTTCAGCGCTTTTGCGAGGACGTCCTTTTGAACAGCAAAATGCATATTTGAACCTCGGTGTTGAAACTTGTAGCTCGTACAGCGCGTTCAACGCTGTTCCATCGAAACGAAAACAGGGCGACTCCGCAATCTCACTTGCTTCGTACTCAAGATTATCTTCCTGACAGGCGGTTTGCAAGGTGCTTTGGAAAAGGAACAACCCTTTTCTTTCGTAGTACTGGTTCTGTTAGTTCTCTAAATTGAAATAAATAGAAGTAGCAGTGCAAGCCGTTTTCTGTAGATAAGCCTTGAAAGTCTCACGGTTGTTAGATCTGCCCTGTAAGTTTTCGCACTGTCAGGTGTTCAAAAGCCAAAAATGGGGAGTTGGCTTCTAGTCTGCAATACACAGGCAGTTTACAGAGTATAAACACGTTTTCTACAGGTTTTGAACAGGCACTTAATGTCTGAACTAGATTGCGATTTGAGAAATGGGCTGTGACACATTCAGTTGTTTCGGGATCCGCGCTTTGCTTCTAAGATCCGCATATAGAGCCGATGTAGATCAGTCACTCGTTAATTAAATGATCACTTCGCTCAGAAGTCAAATTATTCTTGGCGCTACGAGATAGCGCAGTAAAGCTCCGAAGATCCGCATATAGAGCCGATGTAAGATCTGATCTGATCGATCATGCGATCGATTGCTTTGGTTAATTCTGCTACGAGATCGATCAGTACTAAGACCGCACGTTCGATTCAGTCAGTAGGAAAGCGAGATTGCAAGCGGTTTTCTGAGAACGCCGCAATCTGCATACCTATATAAAGATTCGCTTGAGAGATCGAGAGAAAAGTTTCGCTCGCGATCAGTCGTTGATCTGGCGGGTCAGTACTTTGACTGCGTAAGCCAGGTCAGCATCTGACTGCATCTGTTCTTTGATGCGAGAGTGTGCGTACAGAGCGGAAGTATGTTTGCGATTACCGAAGGCTTGCCCGATTCTGGGGAAACTCATCTGCATGATTTCGTGAGCCATATACATGGCTACGTGCCGTGGCAGGGCGAGGTCCTGGGAGCGTCTGGCTGAACGCAGGTCGCTTGACTCGACTCGGTAGTGAGACGCCACAGTATCGATAATCATGTCGATGGTGAGGGTTTTCTTCTGTTTCTCTGGTCCAGCCGGCTGCAGAATGCTGCGCAGAGTGGCTGGGGTCAGTTCAGTACCTGTCATGCTGGCGTAAGCGTTAGAGCGGATCAGAGCGCCCTCCAGCTCGCGTATATTCGTTGTGAATAAACCAGCTATGTAATCGAGCACATCGTCTTTAACTACGATGCCGTCGAAGTCGCATTTCTTTCTCAAGATGGCAACTCTGGTTTCGTGATCAGGCGCCTGAATGTCTGCGGTCAAACCCCATTCGAAGCGGCTGCGCAGGCGCTCTTCCAGCAATGGTATGCCTTTGGGTGGACGGTCGGATGTGAGGACAATCTGGCAGTTGTTGTCGCGCAAAGTATTGAAGGTATGGAAAAACTCTTCCTGGGTCGCATCTTTGCCCTGGATAAATTGAATGTCGTCCAGCAGCAACACATCGAGTTTGCGATAGCGTTTGCGGAAATCAAGCATGCGGTCGTCGCGAATGGAGTTGATCAGCTCGTTGGTGAATTTCTCGCAACTGACGTAGCGCAAATTGCAGTTGGGCGAATTTTTGAGAATCTCATGTCCGATAGCGTGCATGATGTGCGTTTTGCCCAATCCTACGCCACCGTAGAGGAAGAGTGGATTGTATGAATGAGCGGGGTTGCTCGCCACGGCAAGCGCGGCAGAATGCACAAAGCGGTTATGTGAGCCGACTACGAAAGTATCAAAAGTGTATTTGGGATTGAGGTTGCCCTTGTTGGTTTGGCTCGTGACTTGCTGAAACCCGCTCGGCGCGTTGCTCTGGAAGTGTGGTTGCCGGGGAACTTCCGGGCTCTGGATCACCGAAATGTTGGCGATAGTGCCGGAGTATGTGGTTGGAGCAAGGGTCGGGTCTACGACAATGCGGAGATTGACCGGTTCTTTGACGACTTCTGAGAGAGCACTGATCAGGGCTTCGCGATTGTCGCCCTTCAATTTTCCCGACGCAAATTCGTTGTTAACGCCGATGGTAGCTTCGCCGTTGTTGATCTCAAGTAACTGCGCTGGTTTGATCCATGAATTGAACGTCGGCTGACTGAGCTTCTTTTGCAATATCTGCAGTGCCTCTGCCCAGACCTCTTTAGCCGATTTGCTGAGGCGGACGTCGTCTTGTTCTTTAATGGTCATCTACAGCTCTATCCCTGAATTGATCGAATCGTATACATGGAGCCATCCGAGACGGCTCTGACATTCCTTTCCTCTAAGTCCTTCGATAGAGCCGAGCAATTGTTGCCAGGTCATCTTTGGATTAACGGAAAGTAACCCTCATAAAATTCCCGACAGCAATGCGGTACTGAATCAAACGGATATCTCCGAGATATGCCAATACTGCCTGCGGACGGGCTTTGACAAGAAGATGCGAACGGCAAATTTACCGCGAAACGCACCGCCTGTTTCGTAAAATTTTTAACCGTTCCTGCTCGGAAACGGCGTGAAGTCTATGCGAGAGATGATAGCATAGCCAGTTATTTACAGTAGCCAAAGAATTTTAAATATTGGCATGGCCAGGAGTTTACGACCATGAAGCGTACGTTGATGGGTTCTAAAGCGAAAGCGAGAAAAGGAAGCGGCTTTCTCAAACGCATGTCCAGCAAAGCGGGACAGAAAGTGATCAAAGCCCGTCGCGCCAAGGGAAGATACCGTCTTTCGGTCTAGCTCGTGCTACCTCAGCATGAACGCTTGACGCGATCAAGTCTCTTCACCAGAGCCTATACAGCTCGAAAAAGCGTCAACACGCCACTTTTCACGTTATATGTGTTGCCGAAAAATAACCGACCAGGATCTAAATCCGCGGTCGGTGTTTCAATTCCTAAGGAAAGTACGCGAAATGGCTCTGGCTCTCAAGCAGTTGATAAAATGCCTCTTGTCAGAATGCCATTGGTCGGGTTCGTAATTTCGAAGAAGGTCTGCAAAAGCGCTTGTCAGCGTAATCGAGCCAAGCGCAGAGTGCGTGAAGCATACAGAACGATGCGGAAGGAAATGGTCGAATCGGTGCAGCGGCTTGAACAATGGTACGCCCTGGTGTTTGTTCTCAATAACAAGGCACTGGAAGCTAATTGGGAGGAGATTCGCGGTACTGTTGCCGGTTGCTTGACCAAAGCGGATTCGAAGTTCGGCATGGGCACACGTGAACGTAAGCCATCGTGAAGTTTGGAGCAGCTAGCTTTTCTGTTACAGCATTGCCGCAGGCAGTGCTGGTTTTCGCTATTCGTTGCTATCAAAAAACGCATTTATTTAGAACGCCGTCATGCAGGTTTTACCCGACCTGTTCAGAATATATGGCAGGAAGCGTGACGCGTTTTGGGGTCGTCAAAGGGACTGCTCTGGGGTTGCTGCGACTTTGCAAGTGCCATCCATGGCATGACGGCGGAGTTGATCTGGTGCCAACTGAAGCGAAAGTTTTTGGAAATGTCGATTGCGTCAAACACAGCTTGCATCATGGAATGCAGAGGTAACACTTGAATTTAGACCTGTTGATTTACTACGTGATGCTTCCAATGCTGGGGTTCTTTGCCAAAGTGACTCACAGCTACGGTTGGGCGATTATCTTGCTGACATTGGCTGTGCGAATGATTGTTTGGCCGTTAGTTGCTAAATCAACGCGATCGATGCAAGCGATGTCGCGTTTGCAACCGAAGTTAAAAGCGCTGCAAGAGAAGTATAAAGACAATAAAGAACAGCTAGCCATCGAAATGGCCGAGTTCTACAAAGTGCACAAGATGAATCCGATGGGCGGATGTTTACCCACGTTGATTCAGTTACCGATTCTCTTTGCCTTGTTTGGAACCTTCACGGCGCCTCCTTTTGGCGATAAAGCAATTGATGTGAAGGTCAATGTGGTCACGCAAGCCCAGGCGAAAGAAGCGCACAGGAATGAAACTTCAGGTTCGAATAGCCCATTTGTTGCGCCGGATGGTGCCACTGCTAAAGTTGTTGTCTTCCCGGGTGATGCGACAGTTGTTCAGGGTGAAACTGTAGATTTCAGTACGCGTTCGCTGATGGGTCCTTTGCCGGCTGATTTCAAGCCTAACTGGAAGTTGTTTCCAAAAGAGACTAAAGACATCAATACTGTTCCGTTGCAGGAAGCAGAAGTCTATCGCGTGCAATTCAACAACCCGGGCGAATGGCATGTTCAAGCTGTGATACCAGGCATTGCCAAAGCAGAAGCATTCGGTTTCATCAACAACCTCGGCAAAGTGGCAAAGGGAGCCGATCTCCTCAAGCCTGAAAACTTAGACAGCGTTGCACTGATTCTCTTGTTTGGTATCACGATGTACCTGTCGCAGAAGTTCACCGTTTCTACTCCGAAGGTTCCTGAAGAGGAGATGGACGAACAGCAAAAAGTTCAGCGCGACACGATGAAGATGATGCCTATCACCGTCACGGTGATGTTCTTCTTTATACCGTTGCCAACAGGCGTCTATCTTTACATGGTGGTTTCCAACATCATGCAGACGCTGCAAACCTGGTTGATCATGCGTAGCGCCCCACCACCAGAGGAGTCTGAGCTTGCACCGGCTGGTGCATCAGGCGGTGGTCCATTGCCATCTCGCTCACGTGACGGTACAGTTAACATGTCTGCCAAAGGCAATACCTATTCCGTTGATTCCGGTAAGGATAATTCGAACGGTAAGAAGCCGGCCAGTGCGGCTTCGAATGATGATGAGAACGACGGCGATGACGCCGGTCAAACAATAAAACTGCCTAAAAAGAAGAAGAAGAAAAAATCATGAGCCCATTGGATTTTTTGCAAGAGAATGCCAGAAGCTACCTTGAAAAGATACTGGCAATCCTCGATATAGAAGCCTCAGTCAATCAAGAAGAGATTGACGAGACAACTGTTTGTTACCGTATAGAGTGCAAACCAGATGATGCCAGAGTGTTGATCGGGAGAAACGGTCAGACCCTGGAAGCCTTGCAATTCATCGTCAGACAGATGTGCAAGAGCCAGCAAACTGATCAGGGACCATTTGTCATTGACATTCTGGATTATCGTTCACGCAGAAAACGCACGCTGGAAGAGCAAGCCAAGAAGGGCGCGGTTGCTGTGTTGAATGGTGACACGGAAAAATTCGCGTTACAACCGATGTCACCATATGAGCGTCGTCTCGTACATCAGTATTTGCAGGAGAACTTCGCCGATCTCGCATCGGAAAGCGAAGCAGAGGGCGCCGATCGTCATATCGTAATCAGCTTCAAGGGAATGCCGTCTGGTGCTGCCAGTGAAGAAGACGGCGAAGACGATTATTTCGAAGGCAGTTCTGAGGAAGCTTAATAGCTGCTCTGGCTGAGTTTTGTGGTTGATTTTCTGTAGTTGAGAGTCTGCGTCCCTGGAGCTCTTGACGCCATCACATCTCTAATTTTTTGGAATACCAAGGCTTTCAATTACCTCAACATGAGGAATTTTCAGCAGTTCTCTGGGGTCCAACAAGACTTTAGTAGAACGATTGCCGCCGCCTAGAATCGCCTCAGAAACGGCGAGGACAGCTGAGTCTATGTAAATTGGAATATCCGGTAAACCGAAAGGTGTTACGCCGCCAATTTGCATACCGGTTAGTTCTTTTGTCTGGTCGCCGGTCGCAAAGGAGCCTTTCTTTACACCCAGAAGTTTGCAGACTTTTCTGTTCACATCAACTTTAGTTGTTGCAAGAATGACGCAAGCGCAAAACTTCAGAGGGTCAGCTTTTCCAGCTACTACGATTGTATTTGCAGACTGTCCTTCTGAAAAACCATACTTTTCGCAGAACTGGGCTGTATCTGCGAAGTCAGGGTCGCATTCGAATATTTTGTAGACCAGCCCGAATTTTTGCAAAAATTCTTCGACTGTAGGATGTAGCGCGGCAGCGGTGTTTGTCATCGTCACATTATAACTCGCGTTTTTGCGCTACCAAACATACTCTGGATAGGTTAAAGTCTGAGTTGGGGTATCTCTGAGGCGTAATGGCGATTTTTAGACAAAGAGGCAATAGTTACACGGGATCACGTTTCCGACGGTTCTCGGCTCTGGCTGGATTTTTGATCGCGTTATCAGGCGCGAGCTTTTTTGTTGATGCACCATCAGCAGTGGCGCAAGATTATATTCGTCGCGATCCGTATGGTAATCCGCTGCCTCCTGAAGAGCAACCGCGAAAAATTCAGGGTGGCGCGCAGTCGACTACGCTGCAGTCGGGTACAAACTCTACGACTCTGCAAACCGGCACAAACTCAACAACTTTGCAAACAGGCACAAATTCGACACTACTAGAAACTGGAACGAAATCGACTCTGCTTAATCTGGGCACGAACGCTACGAAGTTGGAAACTGGTACTGCGGGAACTCTCTTACAGACAGGGATCGAGCGAAAAATCGAGCCACAAAATGTCTTGGTTCTTTTGGATTGCTCGTCAACTATGAAGCTCTCTTTTGATGGAAGCCAGAACGCGCCAGATGAACGATTGATCGCTGCAAAGGCTGCGTTGAAGCACATTTTGCAGTCGACTCCGCCTGATGTGCGCATTGGATTGCGAGTTTTTGGAAATCGGCAGTATCGAAACGACGGAATGGATTGTAATCAAAGCTTTCTTCTCGAGCCTATAGGACTGCATAATCGAGGAGAGATGATGGCAAAAGCAGAGATTTTGAAAGCGAGTGGTTTAACGCCGCTGGAGTACGCACTTCGTCAGGCTCCAAGCGATTTCGAGGGGTTGGAAGGAACACGGCATATCATTCTGATTTCAGACGGAGCAGACACATGCAAAAAGGATCCGTGCGCCACTATTCGTAAGCTGCGCGAACTGGGATTCAAGATGCGTGTCGATGTGATAGGCGTCGACAAAAAGGCAAAAGCTGCAGAAGGTTGGCAGCTACAGTGCATCGCCCAGGAGTCGGGCGGCAAATATTTTGAGGCGGAAACAGCGGCAAAGATGGCAGATGCTGTCGGTCAGAGCATGCTTGAGGCGATATCGCGAAATGCTGCAGATCAAAAAGTTGCCGGGCAAGTTGTGCCGAAGCCGCAAGCCTTGCAAGCGTCACCAGCAGCTGCGCTTGATGTTCCACGATCCCAAAAAGCTAAGTCGGAACCTAGTCTAAAATCACCGCCGAAATCTAAGCAGAAATAAGTTATAGGCGTCAGCGCGCGTGATTCCTGGTCGATGAGCCCATTTCTCAACAGAATCTCAGCGTATACGATGTTGACTTGACATCTGTGGTCTATAGCGTATACCATATGGTATACAGATAATGGAGTGAGGTTGACGAGATGGTCACAGCAGCGAAGACAAAAACAGCACAAAGGACCGTCAAAGCTTTTGATGCAGACATCGCCTGGATTAATGAAGAAGCGAAGGTACGAGGTTGCGTAGCTGCAGAGGTGATCCATGATTTGTGCGAGAAGGCTCGCCGCCAGAGTTACCTGCAAGACTTGAGCGAATCATTTGACGCACTCAGCCAGGAGTCGGAATTGAATTCAGCCTTCAAGGCGGAAAACGCAGAGTGGGATGCTACCCTCTCAGACGGTTTAAACGATGCCACTTAGAGGCGAAGTCTGGACGGTCAATTTGAATCCAACACAGGGGCACGAACAAGCCAAAGAGCGCCCTTGTGTTGTTCTCAGTAACGACGTCATGAACACGCGCATGGGTTTGAGTATAGTCGTGCCACTAACAGGCACGCCACACTACTTGAAATCAGGTCGGCTTTCACCTGCTTTGGTGGCGATTTTTGCACCCGAAGGCGGCTGCACCAAAGATAGCTATGCAATGGCGTACCAGGTGAGAACAGTCGACCACAGCCGGTTTAGAACTCAACTTGGTAAGCTTTCGCGCGGCACTTTGGAGAAGATAGTCTACTCGGTCAAGCAAATCATCGAATAGTGGTTACTTGCCAGGCTCGCACCATTCCAGACACGTAGCTCTTCCAAACTTGTGACTGAAATAATCGCGTGTTCCAAGCAATTCTGCTCTCAACTTTTTTCGTCCTTCGTCACCGCGAAACGGCAGCACGAGCGCGTGTCTGGCTACATGCGTAAGCATGTTGAATGTTGCTGGTAAGGCCGCCGCGCCTTTCAAATATGTGTTGAAAAACAAAAAGCGATTGCGAATGTAGTAGTAGGAACGCCAGTGTTTGCGCGAGTCTTGCGTAGATGCTGATCCAAGATGCTCGATGAATGCATCTGGAACGAACAGACATTTCCAGCCCTTTAGATTTATGCGGTGGCACAACTCTGTGTCTTCGAAGTACAGAAAATAGCGTTCGTCGAATAATCCGACTGCGCCCAGAGTTGTCGCGCGCAGCAACAAGTTCGAGCCATGCAACCAATCACAGTAGACAGGCTCTGCCACCGGCTGCGAAACCACTTTTGTTTTGGCGCTGCGAAAATTGATAGTGCCGCGGCTGGCCTCTATGTGTTTTTCCTGCGCAGTCAGGGAATCCACCACGGCTCCGCCAAGTGCGCCAGCTTTTTGATCAGTTTTAGCTTGTTCGACGAGAATCCCCAACGAATCCGGAGCCACTTTCGCATCGTTGTTGATCAACCAGATAAAGTCCGCTCCATTGGCGAGACAATATTCCATGCCGCGGTTGCAACCACCCGCAAAACCGAAATTTTCCGTTAGACGCAGAAGCGTCACCTCGGGAAACTCTTTCGCCAGCTTTTCACCGTCGTGTTCGTCCGATCCGTTGTCAACTAGCAGGACCTTGTAATTCTGGTATGTGAGCTTTTGCACAGAATCCAGGCATGCCCGTGTGAAATTTAAGCCACGCCAGTGCAGGACCAGAATCCACACCAACGGTTGCGCTAATTTATAGTCTGCGTCTTCCACTTTTTTCGCCATGAACCCACGGTAATAGCTGAGGCTTGCTAATATTAGAGGAAGTCGCAGGAGGATTGATTGTGGCCACTGATGATGCTTCAAATTTAGAATCCAACCAGGGCGCTGCCGCACCAAAGGCGGCCGAGCCGATACAACGCGGCTCAGGTATGGGCAACTTCTTCAAGGCGCTCAAGCACATCAATGAAGCTTCGGTCGCTGAGAACGTCAAGCAACGTTTCTCCGACTACGTGACGATTGCCCTGGTAGTTCTCTGCATTCTCAGCCTGGTTATGGCTGTTTCGGTACCGGTTCCTCCAGGTATCAAGCTCTTGCCGCTGCTTTTCACAGTCGGCGCTGTTGTTTTCTACATCATCAATCGTCTGGGAATTATGATCAGCTTGACCGCACGTCAAGCTCTGATTGTCTGGCAGATTCTCGTAGCAGGATTCTGGCTCGGTGTTACCAGCGCGATGCTGGTTATGCTCGCTTGTTTCTATTTCGTGTCGCAGGGAACCGGCGGATTATAGTTTTTGCTCAAGTTCAATAAGGCGGTGAAACGCGCAGCTGAAAGCGCGAGTCGTCGCGGAATCCACTTTTTCTGTGCTCTGGTTGTGCTGGCAGGCTGCTCCAGCTCTGTTTCGAGGCGCCATAGCAGTCAAGACCAGATTGTCGCGGGTATGACCCTGGAGCCAATGGGATTTTATCCTCTGAGGGCGCTCGATTCTGGTTCTTATTACGCTCAGACGCTTGTCTACGAAGGCTTGGTGCGCTACGGTTCGGATTTGAATGTGGTGCCGGCGATTGCAAAGACTTTTGCGATTTCGCCAGATGGATTGACGTACACATTCGAATTGCGTCCCGATGTGAAATTCAGTGATGGCTCTCCACTGACTTTTGCTGATATCAGTGCGTCTTTTAAGCTCGCTCAGTCGAAGTTGTCACCATTCAGAAGCGATTATGAGGCGATTGAGAGAATTGAACTTCAAAGCCCCTCAAAGCTCATTCTGCATTTGAATAAACGCAGTGCTCCGCTGCTTTCTCGATTGGTTGAGTTGCGCATTTTGCCGGAGAAAATAACATCCGCCAGAGATCATGGGAAAAATGCGTTGAGCAGAAATCCCGTTGGTAGTGGACCTTTTCGATTGCTGCGCTGGGAGTCTGGTCTCGAACTCGTTTTCGAGCCAAATCCGTTTTACTGGGGTGTGAAACCTGATTACAAGCAGCTGGTCTGGCGTGTGGTGCCTGATAAAACGCTTATGGCAATGGCATTGAGCCGCGGTGAGCTGGACGTTGCGGCACTTGATCCGACCAGTTGGAAAGTCATCAGGGATGGTGCCAGAGGCACAATCGAACTCGATCGATTTCCAGGTTCGCGGACGTTATATCTCGGTTTCAATACGGTCAAAAAACCGTTCAATAATGTACTTGTACGTCAGGCGATGGCTGAGGCGATCAATCGTACCGAACTTGCCAACGCCCTTTATTCCGGCTTCGCTGTCGTTCCCCGCAGCGACGTTTCTGTGGGTAGTTGGGCCTACAACGCATCAGCGAAACTGTGGCCGTTCGATTTAGAAAGTGCTCGCAAAAATTTGGAAGCAGCCGGATATAAATTTATCGGACGCAACTGGAAATCTACGTCTGACGATCAACTGCTGGCCTTCAGAATACTGACCATTCGCGATTATCAAGACGTCGCACAAGTGGTGTCTGATGATTTAAAAAGCCTGGATGTTCCCAGTGAAGTGCAGGTGGTTGAGTATTCGACTCTGCGCCAACGTTATCTGCAAAAAGGCGATTTTGAAGCGATTCTCTGGAGCCGCTCATCAGGTCCAGACCCCGAGTGTTCCCTGGTCTGGAGCAAGGATGGAGCCATGAATTACTCCAAATTTGCAAACACAAAAATAGAGTCACTGCTTGCCGAAGGCAGGCTTGTGACCGATAAAGTTGCTCGCGCAAACGTCTACAAAGAAATTCAGGGCATTCTCGCTAAGGAGCTGCCCTGGGTATTCTTGATACAACCTGACTTGCTTGTGGCGCATTCGGTGAATGTGGGAAACATCAAGCAAGCCAATCAAAATTTGACCGGCTTGCCTTGGGATAACCCACTATTCAACGCCGCCAGTTGGAAGCGCATCGACCAAAACTAACAAGTTTGCAATCCGGTTGGATTACTTGCCAGTTGTGGTTGTGGTAGTAACGGTAATGCCAGCGATGTTGGCTCCTGGGCAAATTGGTGTATTGCCGAGGTGCTCTCTATACCAACGAAGCGCTTCAGCCATTTTGTGAATGGCATGTCTGCGTGCCGAAGGAATTGAGTAGCTTGGTGGTGCCAAGTGGAAGTAACGTCCTTCATCTCCACAAGCTTGTGCAAAAGCTGGTGAAGCCATCGATAGCGCTGCAAGGACAAGAAGTGCTTGTCTCATTAACTCTGCTCCTTTCTGAGGTTCGCCTGTACCATGATCAATGGTTTTAGTATTGGTCGTGGCCGAGCCCTGAAAGTTCCTTATTTGCATAAAGAACTCCTGGTCATTGTACTATTCCACGGGTTGCCCCAAAAATGTCAAGAAATCGAATGTATAACACTTATCGCTGAAGGACAAATACCCTGGCTTGTTTTAGGACTTTACAAAATTAATCTACGAATTTTTCGACCAATCTTGTCAACCCCTTTGCCTTTCAAGTAGCCTGTTGACGGGTTTTCAAGTAGAATCTTTAAATCTGGGAGTTTTCCGAATATAGTCTGTGCGTTTTCGCCGGGCTACATCACATCATCAATAAGGCTTCATTGTGCCGCCCAAGGGACACAAACCCGCACCTCAACCCAGTCGTACTTCTTCGCCACAGCCGGCGGATTGTCGTGACGCGCTGCAATGGTTCGTGGATAGTGTCGGACTTTATCAGACATCCGCCAGGGGGCTGATTGCTACTGACTTCTCGGAGGAGTGCGAGTCGCTTCTCGAGGCAGCCATCATCAATTTAAAATCGCGTGGAATCAACCCGGTTGTCATCGCCGGTGATGCCCTTTACCGGCAGGGTGAATTTCTCTGGGAGCAGGCCGTACAGCACACCAGGTTTGGCAGACCGCTGGCCAGTCAGTTCGAATTGGATATGACCGGTGCCGATGTTTTGATTCTGCGGAACGTCGAGGCACCAGAGACAGCACACCACCTCTGGTATCTCTATCACCACGTTTTTTATCCCCGTGCACTGGCTGGAAAGCCTTTGCTGATGACAAGCCCGCTCACCCTGGATGAACTCCATAAATATGGTGCCGCTTGCGACGATTTTGAATTTGCAGGACGCAAAGTTACATGGCAAAAGCTTGCCTGGTTGATGGAAGCAACATCTCTTGACCTGGCTCATTATCGGACGTTGAAAGACGAAGCACTGCCTCCGATGCTCAAGGCAGAGCATGTATTACTGAATGCACTGAAAGAGCGTGGACTGGCAGTGCAACCGCAGCATGTCCTCGGTGACTACATGCTCGACATGGCTATGATCGATCGCGATCGCAAGCTTGATATTGAATGTGATGTTCTGACGAGTCTGGATTCAACTGGTGCCAATGCCTGGCAAGCGAAGAAGAATTTGCTTTTGCTGAGCGATGGTTGGAAGGTCTTGAAGTTTACGACTGCCGAGATTATCAGCAACACTCACGCCTGCGTAGACGTAGTGGAAGAAGTGTGGACACAGGGAAGGAAACGTTCTTCAATCGGCAGGCTGCTTTCAGGGCAAGCTGCTGCAAGTGTTCCTGAACTGCCTGTCGATGATGACGTTCAACGCCTCGTCATCACTCATGGTGCGGGTCCATGTGCGGTGGAAGGTGGTGCGGGCACCGGCAAGAGCAGTTGCATAATTCATCGAGTCGCTTATCTGCTTGCCCAGGGGATAAATCCCGATCGCATTCTTGTCATATCTCATTCGCAAGATACGGTTAAGTCGCTCAAGAGTGCTGTGGAAGCGATATCGGATCGGCAAGCGGCACAGCGCGTCTCCTTTCATTCCTGGCATGATCTTGGACTCAAGATTTTGAAGGAAAACTTGAGCGCCGTGAAAAGAAAACCGCCTTTGAAGGTCGAGTCTAATCCGCAGAAAGTCATTCAGAGATTACTGACAAAACACAAAAAAGACCTTGATCCGGTTACGCTGGAGCTCTCAGAAGAACTTGATGAATTCACGATTGCGTCTTTGATTTCGCTGTACAAGGCCAATTTGATTACGCCCAAGCACTTGAAAGAGAGAAGCAAAAGCGATGTCGATGAACTGGTTTCAAAAGTCTTTCAGGGTTATGAAGATCAGCTGCAAAAGATCAATCGCATTGATAAGGATGACATGGTTTCTCTGGCTGCTCATGCCCTTGTAGATCAGGTCGATTTGCGAACAAAATATCAAAACCAGTACGATTACGTACTGGTGGATGAGTATCAGGATGCCACTGCGGCTGGTGATCTTATGGCGCGTATCCTGGCGGCTCCGCAAGACAATTTATATCTCACAGGTGATGAAGACGAGGCCATTTACGAGAGCAAAGGAGGCTTGCCGCGCTTGATGGCAGACGTTTCGCTACGCATGCCGAATGCTCGTTGTTATATTCTGGAAAAAAATTGGCGGTGTCACCCGGCAATCGTTGATCACACGCGTCAGTTGATAGCGAACTTGAGTCGGCGCCGCGTCCAGAAAGACATGACTTCCGGTTGGGGAGCGGCTCCGACGACTGCCATCATCGGACCGCAATTTTCGGAAAGCGAAGAAGCTGAGGCGGAATGGGTCGCAGATGAGATTTCCATTTTGATTGACAGCGGTCGCAATCCGCAGGAGATAGCCGTTCTCTATCGCTATCACCGCTACGGCATCATTATCGAGGAGGCTCTTTCGCGTCGGAATATCCGTTGCGTTACGTCGCATCCGGAAGCGGGTTTGGTGCCAGACGAAGTCGGCGACGTCATGGCTTTCTTGAAATTGGTAATGGATCCTGATGGACCAAAAGCGCGTGAGTCGTTCGAACGCGTTTGTCAATTGCGTGTCAAAGAAGTCGACCCGAAGTTGTCTTCGACAATAGCCAGTTTTGCCGAGGCCAACAACCTTTCTTATCTGAAGGCGGTTGAAATTTATTCAGAGGCTGTAGCCGAGCAATCGTGTCTTGATCTGTCTCAACTGGTGCGGATTATTCGTACGATGCATCAGGAAAATTGTGCTCCAGCCGAGACGATATCGTTGCTGAAACGGACGCAGCGGCTGAGTGATTACTATCGGGCGGTGAAAGTTCCTCCTGGCGTCAATTATGAACCGCTTCGGAAATTGACAGCACTGGAAGAAGAGGCGCGCAATTACAAAACTGTCGCGGAATTCGTCAAGGCTCAAACGGCAACTCCGGCGCGGGGCTCCACGTCAGCGGGCTTTGATTCGGATCACGTGGTGCACATACTTACTCTGCACGAGGCGAAGGGCAAGGAGTTTGCCGTGTCGTTTCTGGTCGGATTGGCGGAAGGATTGTTTCCCGCAGACAGCGCTATGGATCTGGAGGAGGAAAGGCGCCTTTGCTATGTCGGAATGACTCGTGCGAAGGAGCTCTTGTACTTGTCATTTCCATCAATATTCAACAATGTTGGACTTCAACCATCGTCATTCCTTGTAGAGGCGCGACTGATGGCGCAACAGCCGATGCATATTCCGGCACCGACTTTGCCGCCTGCCGCACCACAGGCGGTGACTCAGCCGCCGCCCGCGCCCGCTAAAGTTGCCCCGTCCCAACCAGCGGCTAAGCCGCAGACTCCGGCACAGCCGGTCCAGCCGCAACCGCAGCCAGTCCAGCCGCAACCGCAGCCAGTCCAGCCGCAGCCGCAGCCAGTCCAGCCGCAACCACAGCCAGTCCAGCCGCAACCGCAGCCAGTCCAGCCGCAACCACAGCCAGTCCAGCCGCAACCACAGACAGTCCAGCCGCAACCCGTTCAGAGACCACCCCAACCGGTTCAGCCACCACCGCAGCCAGTCCAGCCACCGCAGCCGGTCCAGACGCGACCACAACCGATTCAGCAACCGATTCAGCAACCGCCGCAACCGATTGAGCAACCACGGCAACCAGTTCAACAGTCAACGCAGCCGGTCCAGGCGCAAACCCCGGCACAGCCAGTCCAGCCACAATCGCAAGCGCCGCAGCCAGTTCAACAACTGCCGCAGCCCGTCCAGCAACCGCGGCAACCAGTTCAACAGCCAACGCAACCAGTACAGCAACAACCGCAGTCCGTTCAGCAACAACCGCAACCAGTACAGCAACAACCGCAACCAGTACAGGAACAACCGCAGCCCGTTCAGCAACAACCGCAACCAGTCCAGCCAGAAGCGTTGCGAGCTCAGTCGCAGAGAGAACCGTCTGTGCAGGCAGAACAACCAGGACTTCGGCAAGATCCTTCAGTTCTTGATGATTTCAGCCCCGGGGCGCCGCCTGTTCACACGCCTGTAAATTCTCAAGTTGTGACACGGGCAGCAACTTCGAAGCCGGTTCACACGCTCGGAAACGCAGCAGCAGGTTTTCACAAGGCATTCCAGGAGCAGATTCTGGATCAACACGCGGCACAGCAAAGAGAAATTGCAGCCTCACTGCTTGCTGCCGAGGCTGCTGAAAAGAAGGAGCCTCCGCCGAGACCTGGTCGTAAAAGCAAGGCGGAAGCCGCTCAAGACGCTGCTGCCGGCATGGGCCCGGTTCAGGCTGCGCTTCAGCGCCGGAACAAGGCGAAACAACAACAGGCTGTAACGGAAGCGGCCAGCGCAGCTGCCAAGCCGACTGAAGGAGCGTCGAACACTGTTGAGCCTGTCGTAGAATCTGAGGCGCTCGGAGCCTTGCCGGAGTCATCGGCACAGAAGGAGTCTGTGGCTTTAGCACCTGAAGCGGTATCGTCGCCCACGGTGTCTTCATTTGAACAGGCTGCCGCAATGCAGTCGGCTTTAGAGGCAAGAGCGGAAGAGACAGATCAGGCTCAAGCTGCGTTGTTAGCTGCTCAGCAAAAAATGCAGGCGGCACGGAACCAACAAGCATCGCATGATCCTAATACCGGCGAAACAGTAATCATCAAAGCGGATCTTTCCATTGCGCATGATGCGATCGCGCCGGACCCAGTTCAACGCTTTACTGGTGCACCGCCTGTTGGAAAGCGGCGCGGTACGACGGATAAGAGTGCGCAGACACAACCGGCTGCCCAGGAAGTGCCCATGGCACAGCCCGCTCAACCCGTTCAGCCAGCGCTCGAACCTGCTGCTCAGACACAAACGTCATCAGATCCACAATCTACTCAACACTACCCATGGTCGATTCCTGCACAGACCGCAGAACCGGCTCTGGCTGAGTCATTTCAGCCCGCTCCTCAAAGTGATGAGTCTGAAAGATATTCCAGTCTGACCAGTGATGTGCCACCAGGAGTAGTGGTACATAACGGACCGGTCTCTAAAGGCAGAAAGAAAGATCCGAACCAGGTTCCTGTACCTGTAGAAAGTCCAAGTTTACAGCCTGGCATACAGCCAACACTTTCGGAGACAGAGACAGTTGCTTCTTACGATTACACCTTGCCGCCCGATGTAGGTGGCAAGGCTCAACAGCAAGCAATTTCCGCTGATCTGGGCGGATATGTGCCGCCTGCTCCCGACGAGCAACAGAAAATGTACCAGATGTTCGAGCCACCTCTGCCGCTTTCCACCGAGGAGCTTCTTGCTGAAGCGCTCTCATCTCACGATGATTCGGATGCTGCTTTTGCCGGTCGATCTGCTCAGTTGGACGGTATCAACTCGTCGTTTGAGGGCGAACAGGTCGGGCAGTATGAGCAATCTTACGATCAATCTCATCAATCTTACGATCGAGGCACTGGTCACCCAGCCTCCTCGACTGAAGAAGCTTATGACGCTGCATATCAATCGGATCAGTTTGACGAATATGATGACAGCTATTCGCCTGCGCCGGTTCAAAACAATCAGGCTATGTTGCAAGATTCCGCTGTCTGGGAAGACAGCGAGTCTGATATGGAGCATCGTCCGCGGTGCACCGGTTGCGGTACTTTTCTTGAAGTGGGTTCCCAGTTTTGCGGTGAATGTGGACATCGACTCGAGGCTAGAATTCCAGGTTGTCATCTTTGCGGCTCCCCACTTGAGCCATCGGCAAAATTCTGTGGTGAGTGCGGTTCCAAATGTGGTTCGGTTAGACCGGCACCACCTATGCCCGAACGCCTCCTCGATGCTCACAGAATTCCTGACAGGCAAAGTGAAGAGTACGAGCAGTACCGGGCGCAATCGACGGAGAAACCTACTCAAAGAAGCTGGGTAGTTAAGCTTTTGAAGATGCTCGAAACGTGATCGGGTCGGGTTATTTCAGGAGCCCTTGCTTAAGTGCTTGAACTGCAGCTTGTGTGCGATCTGAGACCTCGAGCTTGTCCATGATACGTTTCAGGTGTGTTTTTACTGTCTCCACGCTAACCATCAGGCGAGAGGCAATTTCGTTGTTGGTCAATCCTTCAGTCACACAAGTCAGAACTTCGATTTCTCTTGGTGACAGTGTCAGTTTTTTTACTTCGAGATCGCCCTGAGCTAATCCCGTCTTGATGTAGTTCAGAACAATTTCTGCGATTTCGCGATCAAACCAGGCGGCTCCGCTATCCACGGTTTTGATTGCCGCTATCAAGTTGTTTGTCGTGACGTTCTTGAGACAGTAACCGTGCGCTCCGGCTGCCAGAGCAGCAAAGACGTAAGACTGTGTTTCGAAGGACGTGAACATGATGATTTTTGTAGCGGGCACAGCTTCTTTCAGAAGGTGGCTGGCTTCGATGCCGTTCATCATGGGCATGACGATATCCATGACAATGACTCTGGGCTTGAGTTTCTTTGCCTTCTCGATCGCTTCTTTACCGTTACTCGCTTCACCCACAACTTCGAAACCCTCGACATTCGAGAGCAAGCTCTTGAGGCCGAAGCGCATTACTTCGTGGTCTTCTACGACCAGAATGGTGATTTTTGGATCCATTGAATTAAGCTTACACTCTTTTTGCAGTGAGGAACGCGATTTCAATCTGCTCAACTCTTCAACAGCTTCTTTTATTTTATAATTTATAGTAGATAAAGGGAAAAAGACAAAAGCCTGTGCCCGTAAGGGATACAAGCTTTTGTCGAAAGTGGACTGGGCATCAGCGTCTTGTTTTCAAGTTTCAAGCTGCTGCCAAGCATAATTAGCTGAAGAGCCAGCCGAAGATGGCGCGGAAGAATCCACGCACACCGTTGGCGACGCGCGTGCTGAACGGCAGAACGGTCTTCTTGAGCGCGTTTAACTGTGCCGCTGACCCGTTGAACCAGTCGGTGTCGACGTTGCCAGTGATACCGGCGACGGTGCCAGTCTCGGAGTCCTGCCAGAAAGTCCAGTCCGAATAGGGCGCGGGCACGGTCGGTGCCGTCACCTTGTAGTGAGCGACCCAGAGCAGGTACTTCTTCAGCTTCGGCGATCCGCCCAGGATATCGCGCACGAAGCTCGAGCTCGCGTAGAGAATAGGGGTGACACCGAGCTGTTTCTCGACGCCATCCATCCATTCGACGATCTTCGCCACACGCTGGTCGACGGTCATGGTGAGCCACGCCGCCTGCATGTGAGCCGCTTCGTCCGGCGCAGTGATCCACCGCGAGGGCACTTCGGCGTCGAGTACCGGCGGCAAATCGCCAGACTTGAGGCTGCCTACCTGGTTGCAGAAGTTGGTCACCTGCTGCGACACAGACGACGTCGGGATGAAGAAGTGGTATGCGCCGGCGGGAATGCCGAGAGCACGAGCCCGGGCGATGTTGGTGGCATACTGATCGTCGCCGAGCGTGAGACCTTCAGACGCCTTGATGAAAACGAAGTTGACACCGGCATTCTTGACCTTGTTCCAGTCGATGATGCCGTTGTGATGTGAGACGTCGATGCCGAAGAGACGGTTCGAAGCAAGACGATTGCGGTTGGACATGAGCATGGTCTGATTCCTCAGATTTATGTGAGTTCTATAGCGTTCTCCTCCTTGGGGATTCCCCAGGGCTAGGAAACGATGTGTGAAAGTTTTGAAGCTGCTAGTCTCGGGTCGTTAAGCCAATCCAGTCCAAATCAACACAGCGTGGCTGAGCATGAATGGCTTGAACTCGACGCGAAGGAATCGGTTTGAGTGGATTTCGAGAAAAACAACTTGAGAGACAATGACAACAGTTTTGCTCATTTCGATGCGCATAAGTAATAGGTACTTTTGTTTTTATGCAAAAACTCATTCATAACGGTTCTCGCAAGCTATCACTTCTTGGCAGCGGGTGTTGGGCGTTGATGCCCAGAAAACCAGGCTTTTGCCTTGTTTTTGGCTGGAAGCGTTTTTGATTGCTACCGTTTGGTGGCGATGTCGTGTTACATCCTGTCACGGCAATCAACAACTATATGAGTTGTGCGAGCTTTATACTGTTTGCACTGCAGACAGAACAATGTGAGTGGGTATTGTGAAAAACAAAGCATCAGAAAAGAAGAACAAGGCACCGGAAGAGCTAGTGATCAAGTTACTTTCCGAAAAGGACGTGGATATTTTCTGGACGCTGCGCTTGAAGGCTCTTAAGGATGAGCCGCATTCTTTTGGCGCTGATTATGATGAATCGACGGCGCTTGATCCGAAAGAGGTAGCTGGACGGCTTGTCTGCAACGACGATAATTTTGTGCTGGGTGCATTCTGTCCAGATTTGATTGGATATATTGGCTTTGTGCGTCAAAAAACCAAGAAAATGCGCCATCAGGGCACACTTTGGGGCTTGTACCTGTTGCCTGAGTATCGCGGTCGGAGTATTGCTCGGCAGCTTATGGTGGCATCGATTATGTATGCACAGGAATTGCCTGATCTGGAATATCTGAAATTAACCGTGACCATTCCCAACAAACCAGCGACGAAGTTGTATAAATCGCTTGGTTTCGAGAAATATGGAGTCGAGCCGGCTGCTTTGAAGGTGGATGGTAAGTACGTCGACGAAGCTCTGATGCAATTGAAGCTGCATCAAGACTAGTGTTTGTGATTATTGCCCAGACCATCGCCAAAATCTCCGAGCATATCTTTGACGGCTTCCTCTTGATCTTTGGATTGACAGGCAGCGCTCGAGGTCGCTACCCGTGTCCATGATGGAAGCCGTTTTTCAAAGTCTGCATCCGTGAATTGCTTTTTGGCATAAGTCATTGTTCTAAGGTAGACTTTTTCTTCGTCGTCGAAATCTTTGTAGCGCACTCTGACAGGAATTCCGGGTGGGCTTGCCAGTCCGAACACTCGTCCCAGCAGCGCCACTGCTCGCGGTGGCGCCGGAATAGCAGGATTAACCCAGACATCGATAGTTTTGGGATTTCCGCTGCTGTTAGTTACGTTTTTTCTGGCTTCCGTAGCCCGTTTTAGATATTCAGGTGATGTTGTATAGAGAAGCAGTCCGTCGGGTTGTTTCTTAGGCGGCGAATATTTTGCATCTGAGAGCATTCTGCCGGTGAATAGAGTTACGCCCTGAGTCAAGGTGGCCGTGAAATTGTCGATGTTGCCTTCGAAATAAGTCTTTGCGGATGGATTGAGAATTTGTAGTTTCCATTCGGGTGCCCGACTCGAGTAGATTAAACCGCGCCCGTGTTCGATAATCTGTATCGCTTTCGGATAGACCCGCATTGTAATGTTTCCAACTAACAAACTTTTTTGAGTCAATTCGTACCCGGGCTCTGCCTTCTCGGCTGCGAAAACGGGGCTGTGAGCCGTTGCAAGGCTTGCCACGAACAGGACGATTGCCAGTAAACATTTACTGGACGCGTTCAAGTTCGAGCTTATGTTTGATTTTTTCAAGGAGAAGATCAACTTGTTGCGCAGTGTTCTGGGGTGTGCCTGAGTTGTCTATAACGGCGTCGGAGAGGGATGCCTTTTTCTCCTGGCTCCATTGGGCAGCCAGTCTTTTTTCCACTTCTGAATCGGAGAGATTGTCTCGTTGTCGCAAACGCTGTTTCAATGTTTCCAGGTCGGTCGTAACCGCCCATATCTCATTGTATTCGTTCTGCAGACCGGCTTCGAACAAAAGTGGTGCTAATACTGCTGCAATCGAGTTCTCCGGCAATTCATTAATTCGTCGCCGAGTTTCTTTAATGACAGCCGGGTGCACGATTGCCTCCAGGTCTTTTCGCGCCGTTGTATCTGAGAAGACAACTTTTCCAAGCCTGACGCGATCGATAGCTCCATTCCTTTCCGGATCTACGATGTTCTCGCCGAAGCGCTCCACTACTGCCTTTCTAGTGGGCGTCTCAAGACGGAGCAGGTCGTGAACGATGCTATCCGAATCGAAAACAGGCACGTTTCGCTCAGCTAAGAGCTTTCCAACCAGTGATTTGCCGGAAGAAATCGTTCCCGTAATTCCGAGTATGTACGGATGTTCTGTTTTAGCCAACTAGAGTAATCCCTTGTCGCTTATGGACGATTCGACGTAATTCAACAAATCGTCGAATGTATTTTGCCTGGAGCGGTTGTCTGCATCAAGTCCGATGCGCACGAGCGTGGTTGTTTTGGAAATCGGTTTAACCGAGATGATGATGCGTGATCTTTCCGGGGCGCTGTCTGCTGGATGAGCAAGGATCTGTCCGGCTGAGTCATACATGTCGTCGATTACGAATCCTTTTGCCGAGCATGCCGCTGTGACCGCCGCAGTTGTGTCCTCGAAGCTGGCGTTTACCAGCCTCGACGCCTTTACCAGACCGCCGTGTGCGTCGGGGCTCTCCGATCTCAGTTTGTAAGCGCGTGTTCTCCACGAGAGGTTGTCTTTTAATTGTCCACCGTTTAGTGGTGCCAGTAGTGACACTGCAGGTGGTGTGGGAATGGGAGGGCGCGGCATCAATTCCGGATGAGTTACTGCCGGCGAAGGTGTGGATGTCGCGGCGTCGGCTGGCGAGCTTGTGGACTGATCGGGTGCGGTTTTCGTACCATTATCCGGAACTGACATGGCATCGTCGAGATCATTGACGGCGGGCTTCGCGGGAATCTTTTCCTGTGGTTTCATCACCGGCACATCAGGAGCGAGTGCAGGTGATTGGATAATTTCAGGTGGCTTTTTTGGCCTTGACCGTTCATAAAAGTCCTGATGAGGATCAGGTATCGCATCAACCTGGGCCGGAGCCGGATTGGTTAATAGCGGGAGCGTTGCACAGATCAAAATTATTAGAAGAGAAGGCTTTTTCATGGAGTTCAATCGGTCAGTTCCTCAACCAATCCAGTTTATCAGCTCGAAAATTTATAGTGCACTTGTCAAAGAGTGGGAGTAAACTAGAAGCACCGCTAAAGCTGACCGCATGGCACTATCGATCCACCGCACGATTGCAAACATCTTGATACAGGGGGCGATTTCCCTGGCGTATTCTTGTGCTGCGCCGGCCATGACTCCAGCGGCGCTCTATCCGGCTGGTTCGGCAAGCGCTCCGATGACCCTCATGCAGAAGGGGCAGCGGTTCATGGAGCTGGGGCAATACTCTCAGGCAGAAGAATGTTTCAGGCAATCAGCTGTGGAACACCCTCGCGATGCGTCGGTTCATTACTTTTTAGCCAACGCTCTCGTCTATGAAAAGAAGCATCCGCAAGCGATGGAAGAATATAACCTGGCTTACAGGCTCGACCCGTACGGACCCGTCTCTGGATATTGCCGCAAGGCTTTGATGACTTACCGATTGCATGGAGCACCTCCCCCATGTGAAAGTGAGGAGAATGAGCCGATTTCAGCTGCTGAGCGGTTGGGAATCACTGTGCCGAAGGAAAGTGGGCACGGGGCGGTGGTGAGAGTTATTCGCAGTCAGGTAGAGCGTGAAAAGAGCCGTCATCGCCAGTACGCTGAGTCGATCGCCGCTACGATGGTACGAGGCGGCGAGACGCGTGCCAAAATTATTGAACGTAATGCGCAAGATGCGATCAATGAAGCGCTCAACAGTCCTATGCGTATGCGCCCTTTTGAGAATCCATTTACGGCTATAGAAAACCGAAAATTGCAAATCGAGCAAATGCGCAAAGAGGCGGAAGAAGCTGCTAAGCATGAGCGTGATGCGGCAGCCGAGAAGTCGGATTCATACAAGAGATGGTCGCTCGATCATGAGTTTTCACTAGACGAAATTGCCTCCAATTTGGAAGCGCAATTACTGATGAAATCGCTGCCGGGCAGTGCCCGACTTCGTCCTGAGGGTACGGGGCTCTTCGTTCGCTATTATGGCCGGTCGAATAATGATGTCGATGTGCATAATAGTGTCGCTCATTTTACCGATCATCGCAGCTTCGAGAACGATGATGCGGAAGATGCGCGTGAGCAAGAAGATACAGGTAAGTTGGTGCAAAAAGCCCACAACCAGCGCCCGCTGCAGGTGCGCGAAGGCACCGTTCGTGGTGCTCTAATCAAGTAGCGTGCTATGTCTGCCGATCTGAATGAATTAAGAAAACGAGTTGGAGAACCGCATGAAACGACGAGAGTTGTTTTGCAGAAGGGTGATACGTTCTGGCGGCTTGCGGAGATCAAATATGGTGGCATGCACCCGATTGACGCTATCTATGCCGTCAATGATCTCTTGCCGCGCTATGAAGATCGTGATGGCAGAAAGGTTCTGGTCGATCCCATATATTATGCAGGCAGAGAGTACATACTTCCGGCTAAGCATGAGTTAGCTAAATTGCAAACAG
Organism: Candidatus Melainabacteria bacterium; assembly: GCA_003963305.1. Taxonomy (NCBI): domain Bacteria; kingdom Bacillati; phylum Candidatus Melainabacteria; species Candidatus Melainabacteria bacterium. The sequence goes on from RXJR01000033.1 coordinate 100,921, forward strand.
AGTTCTGGCAATCGTTCGATCCTGCGACTGACGAAGAACGGCTTGGAGTGTCAGATAAGCGTAGTTCTGTCTGTTTACGCTGGGATGAGAATTTTACGGAACTGACCAGGAAGAAATACAACGGCAGAGATGCAGCGAACGCGGTTTACGAACTCAATCACATGACTCCCTCGGTTACAGTTCAAGATGGTGTGAAGCAAGTCTCTGAGCCGATTTGTCAAGCCGGTCGGTCGTACGATTTTCCAGCTGAGATTGAAATTTCAGAGTTGGAAACAAAATACAAAGAGCGTATAAAACGGCTGCTGGTCGATTAATTCAAAGATGTACAGATGCGGTCCTGTATATTTCGGTTGACAGGCTCTGATCATTTTTCTATGATTCAGTTAGTCTCGGTCTTGGACAGAGCTCTAAAAAGTTTTGTCCTACAAATCGAGTATATTGGGGAGCTGGCTCGAGACGAGTACGTATACCTATGAGCCCGAGCGTTGTGTGTAGACACTTCGAATTTGGGAATTAGGAAACGGAAGAGCGTTAAGGAGGTTCCCCACCTGGACATATCCGGGTCAAAACTCGCACCGTCCTGGGCTGAGACCAACTATTAACTCGCTAAACATCCTGCTTCCCGACCATCAGGCCACGCTTATTTTGGGACGGGCTTTAGCAGACGCTGTCACCACGCGCGCCATCATCGCCTTGAACGGGCCCATGGGCGCAGGCAAAACTACGCTCGTGCAGGGCCTTGCCAGGGCGCTCGGTGTAACAGAAACCGTAAGCAGCCCGACTTTTACGATGATGAATGAATACCATTCGGGGCGCATGGCGCTCTACCACCTCGATTTGTATCGTTTGTCGGAAGATTCGCAGTCGGTCGCCGACGCTCTGGCGATAGAGCTGGACCAGTTTATCGACCAGAAGATGATTGCTGTATTTGAGTGGGCGCATCTCTTCAAGGTCGATTCAAGCAGTTACTTCGACCAACTGGACCATTTAGTAGTAGAGCTTGATTATGTTGATGAAGTTAAGGCATCTGAAGACGGCGAAAAAAATTCCCCATCCTTTTATATGGAAAGTGGCCGAAAAGCAAAGTTGACCGCCTTTGGAGTTGAGTCAGGCATCTTGATTTCGAAGCTGAAAAGCCTCCAGAATAGCCAGCTTAAAATTCTCTAAGGTAGTGAATAGCCAAAAGGTTTGGTACAACGCTTATGGAAGTCGGTAAGTCGAAGGGCTGCCAAAATCCAGGGTCGATTCAGGTCGTCTCTGGAGACCCCGCAAGATAGGCAGTTCCAGAAAGGGGGTATTGACTCTCGTGTTATACTTCAGCCCGTCAAGACACCTTGACAGGTTCCGGCATCTTCGTCATCCCATCCTTTTATATGAACACAAAGACGTGCAATGGTTAAATCGTTAGTTATAGTCGAATCCCCCGCCAAAGCAAAAACGATCAGCAAGATCCTTGGAAAAGATTTCACGGTGAAGGCAAGTATCGGACACGTGCGAGACCTGCCTCGCAATAAGCTGGGCGTCAATGTCAGAAAAAACTTCGAGCCGATGTATGAAATATTGCACGACAAAGAAGCGATAGTCGAAGAGCTGCGCGACGCAGCGAAAGCAGCAGACAAAGTCTTCCTGGCGCCCGACCCTGACCGCGAAGGGGAAGCGATTGCCTGGCACTTATCTGAAGTGCTGGATTTACCGGGCAAGAAGTTGCATCGCATCGAGTTCAACGAAATTACAAAAGATGCTGTACTGGCGGCAATGAAGTCGCCTCGTAAGATAGACAAGAATCTTGTCGATGCGCAGCAAGCTCGACGCGTATTAGATAGATTAGTCGGCTACAAAATCTCGCCGCTTCTCTGGCGCAAGGTGAACGGCAAATCGGCTGGCCGTGTGCAATCTGTTGCCGTTCGTCTGATCTGCGAGCGCGAAGCAGAAGTTGAAAGTTTCGAGCCGAAGGAATACTGGTCAATTAAAGCCGAACTGGCAAGACCTAAGTCCAAGCAGTCTTTCATAGCGCCGTTGAACAAATACAACGGTAAACGCATCATCGCTGCATCAGACAAAGCTACCGCTCAGTCGATGGTTATTGATTCTGAAAAGCAGGCAAAGAAGATTGTTTCAGAGCTGAGCAAGGAAGATTTCGTAGTCACTGCGGTGACGGAAAAAACCAGTCAGCGCTCACCGCTGCCACCGTTCATCACTTCTACGCTACAACGTGAAGCCGCCACACACGTCGGTTTCGCTGTGAAGAAGACTATGCAGATTGCCCAGTCTCTCTATGAAGGGGTTGAACTTCCTGAGGGACCTGTTGGTTTGATCACCTACATGAGAACCGACTCTACACGCGTCTCTCCGCAAGCCCAGGAAGAAGCGTTGAAGTACATTACCGAGCGATTCGGCAAAGACTATTGTCCGGATAAGCCTCGCATATACTCTCGCAAAGCCAAGAGCATGCAAGACGCTCACGAAGCGATTCGCCCATCTGGAGTAGAGCGTACACCTGAATCGATCAAGTCGTATCTATCGAACGATCAATTCAAGTTGTACAAAATCATCTGGGAAAGATTCATGGCAAGCCAGATGGCTTCAGCAGAAATTCTCACCAGAGCTGTTGAGATTACCGCTGGACAAGCGCTTTTCCGTGCTTCTGCTTCTGAAATCAAATTCGCTGGTTACACGATAGTCTACAATCGCCCGAAGACCAATGATCCCGACTCGGAATCAACTGGTGAGCAAGGCAGCGAAGATGAAGCGCAGAACCTGCCTGATTTGAGTAAGGGTGAAGCGCTGAAGTTGAAAGAAGTTCTGCCCGGTCAGCACTTCACTCAGCCTCCACCGCGATATTCGGAAGCCAGTCTGGTAAAGACTCTGGAAGAACTGGGCATCGGTCGTCCATCTACGTATGCGGCTACGGTAGCAACAATCGTTGACCGTAAATATGTGGAAAAACAACAGAAGACCTTGATTCCAACGAAGCTTGGAAAAGCAGTCAATTTGCTGCTTGTCGAGCATTTCGGTTCGATTGTCGATGTTGGTTTCACAGCCGAAATGGAAGAAAAGCTCGACCAGGTTGAAGAAGACAAAGTCGACTGGCACGGCATGCTCAAGCTGTTCTATCAGCCTTTCAATGAAACGTTGAAGAAGGCCGAAGAGAACATGAACAAGGTCGTCATTCTGACAGACCAGAAGTGTCCTCTTTGCGGACAGGCTATGGCTCAGCGTTCTTCACGTTTTGGTCAATTCCTTGGCTGCATCGGGTATCCTGAATGTAAAACCAAGATCGCGCTTACCCGCGATGGTTTGCCGGTTCCAGAAGATCGTCCAAGCGAAGAAATTTGCAAAACTTGCGGCTCGCCGATGTTGATCCGTTACGGAAGATACGGAGACTACCTGGCTTGCAGTAAAGAGGAGTGCACCGAGCAACGTCCGATTCTCAAGGTCACTGGTGTTCTTTGTCCACGCGAAGACTGTGATGGTCAGATTGTTGAGAAGAAATCCAGAAGAGGAAAAATCTTCTACGGCTGCAGTAACTATTCGCAAAACCAGTGCACATCTGCATTCTGGTATCCGCCTTTGATCTCAGGCGGTCCTGGAGGCGGCAATTTGTGCCCGACTTGCAATACGATGCTCGTCTACAAAACCTTGAAGCGCGGCGACCAGATCGCTTGCTCGAACAAGGAATGTACTTTTGCACAGCTTGTTACAGGCGAAGAAAAATACGCCGGTCAACAACAGCCTGCAAAGCCCGAAGAAGCGGCTGCGCCTACTCCCGTGAAGGTGTAGCAGCGACCAGCTTCGACAGTTGAATATTTAGGAAGCCCTTGATTCTCTCTGGGGCTTTCTTTTTTGCAGGAGGTGACATGAAGTTCGATTTCGCAGTTTTTTATGCAGAGATGGAGCGAGAAGCACAAGCTTCAGCAAATTTTGAGTCGTCGATGTTGCGCCTTGTCGATCGAGTTCAGGAATGGCTTCCAGAAAGTGATTTGTCGCCTTTGAAGCAATTGGATTTTAGTGCCGATATGGTCTCTGCAAAAGACTGGTTTAAGAGGCTCTGGTCTGAACGTCCCGCTCAGTTCGACACGCGAGCGTTGTATTTTGGAATTTCGGAGGAATTTGTCGAAGATCCAGAGACCAGCGGAATCATCGCCGAATATGCACGGTTGTATCTGGTTCTTTTCAGTGAATACAAAGCTGGAGATGAGACGCTCGAGTGGATATATGGCAACAACCGGTTTGACTATGATGATGCCAGGGCTGAGCTGCCGGCGCTGGAAGCGATTGGAATGATCTGCCATCAGTTCAAGTCAGGTGGCAGCGAGTCATACATCGCCCTCAGTGTTGCCTATTGCGTGCTTCTGGTGAAGTACCTTGTTTGTGATTTAACGACCGATGGCGCGGCCCAAACGGTGGGCGTGGTTACGGGCTTCAGCTCCGGTGATCTGTTCAAAGTTTGCGACGTAAAAATGTGAACTAAGGAGAAAGCGCTTATATGTTGGATGTGTTTCCGCTCGTAGCTGCATCTTTTGCCCTTGTTTTGCTTCTTGTATTGTCGGTTGTGTTTGCATCTACCTTGAAGAAGTGTCCGCCCAATCAAGCAATGATTGTTTCAGGAGCTTCCTCCGCTAGTGAAGGGCTCTCTTACAGAGTTATCCTGGGTGGGAGCGCCGTTGTGCTTCCGCTGATTCAGCAAGTGCATTATCTCGGTCTGGATGTGAGAACGGTGCAAATCAAAACCGAAGCACCTTTGATAAGCGCTGATGGGGTGCCCCTTCAAATCGAGTTGTCAGCCCAGATCAAGGTCAAATCTGATGTCGAGTCGGTTGCAAGAGCTGCTGAACTGATGCTCGGAAAGTCGCCACAGGAAGTAAATCAGCTACTGGCTGCACAAGTGCTCAGCAAACTTCGCACCCTCGTCGAGGGCATCTCTGCTGAACAATTCAGAAATAGTTTTGATGTTTATGCGGACACTCTAAGCGAAGACCTGACTAGAAAATTTGGCGTGGAATGTCTCTTGATGTCTCTGGATAGAGTCTCTTAAAGCGGCTTCCTGAGCCAATATCAGATGGAACGAATTTTTGAATCTAGCGATAACACCGGCAAGCGCATGAACGAGAGACAACGCTCCTTATGTTGCAACGAGATTTTGGTCTGGCTCGAAAGTATTATCGAACCCAGTAAATAAGCCAGCTCCCAGCCAAGGTTGTCATGCAACTGGTATCCGATTTGATACTCAAGTAGATAGCAGACTTATATCTGTTGCTTGAGATGAAAGACAAAAATTTTTGGAACACATTGCCGATATTGGCTCTACGATTGGATACTATCAACACATCGACAGGTTCTCTTTACAGCCTGTTTCGTGCACCGGCGCGGAAAACTCTGCAATTAGCCGGTTTCTGGCAAACCTAAAACTTCACGATATTCGCAATCACTCGCCATTCGTGCGAAACGAGAGGCGCATACGTGAGTTAGAATGTAATCACATTATCGGAGTCTAGGGAGGCGCAAAGCGCCATGTTTGAAAGATTCACCGAAAAGGCGATCAAAGTAATAATGCTTGCGCAAGAAGAAGCGCGCCGACTGGGTCATAACTTTGTCGGCACAGAGCAGATCTTGCTTGGTTTAATTGGCGAGGGCACTGGGATCGCTGCGAAGACGCTGAAGTCTATGGGAGTAAATCTCAAAGACGCGCGTGTCGAAGTGGAAAAAATTATTGGACGAGGCTCCGGTTTCGTTGCAGTAGAAATCCCTTTTACTCCGCGTGCCAAGCGAGTTTTGGAGTTATCCTGGGACGAAGCTCGACAGCTTGGTCACAACTACATCGGTACTGAACATCTGCTGCTTGGCTTGATTCGTGAGGGCGAAGGAGTAGCTGCCAGAGTGCTCGAGAATCTGGGAGTCGACCTGACTAAGGTGCGCAGTCACGTGATTCGCTTGTTAGGCGAAAGTGGCGCAGCTACGGCAGGCAGCTCGACAACGACAGGCACCGGACGTTCTAAGACTCCGACTCTGGACGAATTTGGCTTGAACCTGACACAAGCTGCTCAGGAAGCGCGTCTTGACCCAGTTGTCGGTCGTGAAAAGGAAATCGAGCGTGTCATTCAAATTCTTGGACGACGCACGAAGAATAATCCTGTCCTGATCGGTGAACCTGGTGTTGGTAAGACTGCCATTGCAGAAGGTCTCGCTATCCGCATCGCCAACTCAGACGTTCCAGACATCCTCTCCGACAAGAAGATCGTCATGCTCGACATCGGTCTTCTGGTTGCAGGAACCAAGTATCGAGGCGAATTTGAAGAACGTCTGAAGAAGATCATGGACGAAATTCGCGCTGCCGGAAACGTCATGCTAGTCATCGACGAGTTGCACACGTTGATCGGAGCAGGTGCTGCTGAAGGCGCCATCGACGCTGCCAACATCCTCAAGCCTGCCCTGGCAAGAGGTGAGCTGCAATGTATCGGTGCCACAACGATGGATGAATATCGTAAGCACATCGAACGCGATGCCGCTCTCGAACGCCGTTTCCAACCAGTAATTATCGATCCGCCTTCAGTCGAAGAAACGATCGAGATTCTGCGCGGATTGCGTCCGAAGTATGAAGAGCATCACCGCCTCGTCATCTCAGAAGAAGCTATCGACCAAGCGGCAAAGCTTTCCGATAGATACATCAGCGATCGTTATCTTCCAGATAAAGCGATCGACTTGATCGACGAAGCCTCATCACGCGTGAGACTGCGCGCTAGCTCGCTTCCTGCCGAAGGCAAAGAAGTCGAGAAAGAGTTGCGTCAGGTTCGTCGCGACAAAGAAATGGCTATTCGCAATCAAGAATTCGAGAAAGCGGCATCATTGCGCGAGCAAGAAACCAAGCTCTCCGAGAAGATTCGCGAAGTGCAAGCTGCCTGGAAGACCAAGCAGGAATCTGAAAAGCCTGTTGTTACTGCAGAAGAAGTAGCGCATGTAGTCAGCACCTGGACTGGTATTCCGTTGCTCAAGTTGACTGAAGGCGAGTCTGAACGCTTGCTGCACATGTCAGATGTACTGCACCAGCGCGTAATTGGACAGAACGAAGCTGTAGAAGCAGTCTGTAAAGCGATTCGCAGAGCCCGTGTCGGCTTGAAGAATCCAGCCAGACCAATTGGAAGCTTCATCTTCTCCGGACCGACCGGTGTTGGTAAGACAGAGCTTGCAAAAGCGCTTGCCGGCTACTTCTTCGGTTCAGAAGATGCGCTCATCCGTATCGACATGTCTGAGTTCATGGAACACCACACAACTTCCAAGTTGATTGGTTCACCTCCAGGATACGTCGGCTATCAGGAAGGCGGTCAGCTGACCGAAGCTGTCAGACGTAAACCATACAGCGTTGTGCTCTTCGACGAAATCGAAAAAGCGCATCCCGATGTGTTCAACGTTCTGCTGCAAATTCTCGACGACGGACGTTTGTCGGATTCGAAGGGAAGAACGGTCGACTTCAAGAACACAATCATCATCATGACGTCGAACGTCGGTGCTCAGTTCATCGACAAGTCATCGCTCGTCTTGGGCTTCCAACAATCAACAGCCAACCAGGCTCACGAAGAGAAGTACAAGAAGATCAAAGACCTCGTCATGGATGCGATGAAGAAAACATTCCGTCCAGAGTTCCTGAACAGAATCGACGAAATCATCGTATTCCAGCAATTGACGAAGGAAGAAATCAGAGAGATCGTCGACATCATGTCTGCGGATCTGCAGGAGCGTATCAAAACGCAAGGCATGCAGCTCGTTATCAGCGATGAAGCGAAAGACTTGCTTGCCAAAGACGGATATAACCCCACATATGGTGCTCGTCCGTTGCGCAGATCGATTCAGAGATTGCTCGAAGACGCTCTTGCTGAACAGGTTCTACAGGGCAGCTTCAAGGAAGGCGACGTAATTATGGCTACGCTTGACGGCGAAAGCATAAAATTCGAAAAGTCTGACAAGAAAGCCGACATAGCACCAGCTAAGAAGGAAAAAGCAGAAAAGCCTGAAAAGGCTGAAAAGGAAAAGGGCGAGAAAGCTGAAAAAGCTGAAAAGCCTAAGTCCGATGAAAAGCCTAGCGAAGAAGCAACCGCGACTAAGTAAGGTCTGATCTGAAAAACTTGAAGCGCCCGCTGACTGAGTCGGCGGGCGTTTTTTATGACCTTTCGCGGGCAGATTGAGTCGGTTCAGTCAGGTGCATGCGGTTTGTTTATCTTCCTTCGATCGTAATGACATTGAAATTCTTGAGATATTGTCGATAAGACATAGTGGAAGTGCCACCGGGCCCGTCTGTTGTGTTGCCCCAGGGATTGCGAATCGTCAAAGTACCGCCGTCTTTACCCTGCGGATCCCATCCGATAATGCTGTAGACATGGCGTTTTGTGTAGCCGTCTCTTGTTTGCCCATGGGCAATTGCACCGATTGAACACGTGACGGCGCGCCCCTCTGCAAAAGCGGACGTTAGTTCTCCTTTGATGGTTTCATTCGTGGAGGAGCTTCGCCAGCCAGACAGCCAGTGTTCAGTCACTTTCTTACCCGTTAAAAGCTTCGTTGACCGTGAGGCGAATCCTCCGCCATCTGCACCTTCTGTTGAGGAATAGCCTTTTGTGCCGAGATATGAATGTTGTACAAAGTACTCCCCGAATGCCTTTTCGAGAACATTGGGCCAGATGCCGTACTGACCTGGCTCCGAATTGAGACCCATTTCAGCTTCAGTTGGGGCGCTGACAGTCACCGGATTGGCGCGGTCACCAGGGAAAGTGACGGTATAGGTGCCGTTGCCATTGTCTTTGATCATGTCCCGGATTTTGCCGGGGCTGGAAGCCGCTATTGAGGCAATTACCGCTTCCAGGTAGCAATCACCAATCGTCCCCTGCATTATCGCTCTGTAGGTGATGCTGGCGCACGGATTCGCCTCATCCTGATAGAGCGAGCATGGCAGAGTATCGCGCTGGCTGTTGTTGGTGCGTTCCAGAAACCATTCCACTCTCTCCACCAGTGCATTCTTTGGTTCTTGCCTGGCTAGTTTGTCGAATTCCCGCAGGTCTTCTTTGGTTGTCTCGCTTTCGGAAAATAGCCCGTCGTCGCTCAGTTTTCTCAAGTCATCACGGCACTTGTAGAAAGCGGCCACCACCTGGGCGTCTCTGCCTGTGAAGCGAGGATTTTCGAGTGCCCGTCCTAATTCAGATCCGCTTAAATACCCATTCTTATCTGTGTCAATTTGGGGAAACAGCTGCTCGGCTCGTTTGCTGAAATCGCTGACTGGAAGCAGTTTTTCGAAAGCGAGGTGTCTGCCGTCCAGTGTCCAACGGTGGACGGAACCGGTTTCTGCGTTTTGCTCAGAGATTAAGCCTGAGCTGGCCGAGACCGTTACGGTGCCGCGCCAGTCTGATTGAGCGCGTGTCGTGTTTGCGCTCTTGTACCAGTTGATACCATCAGTGGTGTTATAGGTGCCCCGCTGATCTGACATCTCCGTCATTTTTCCCAACGAGTCATATTGGAAGGTTGTTTGCTGCTGGTTGGCGTTGACAATTCGGGTGACGTGCCCTTGTTTGTCTACATCCAGGTGTCGTCCGTTCAGGTAGTGTGCGACGCTGCTGCCGTCAAAATTCCAGCGTTTGTATAGTCCTGAGCCTGAGCGCTCCGAAACGCTGCCATTGTGAGAATAGCTGACGGTGCCCAACCAATCGGGTGCATGTGGTGGTTTGTGGTCGCCGTGATACCACTCGTAGCCGTTCTTCGTAGTGTAGGTGCCTCTGGGATCGCTCATAGATGTCATCTCACCTGCATAAGAGTAGGTAAGTGTGATTTTGCGTCCGTTTGCTGCCACCATCTCAGTCAGCCGGTCTGCCGGGTTGAAGTCAATTTTCGATTTGTCGTTGCGTTCAATTGTGTGAGAACCATCGATACGGAAGATATCCCGCTCGTCTGCACGTAGTACTGTTACCGTGCCGTTCGGTGCCGTTTCCACTCTGCCTCTCCAGTCTGGCAGCACAGGCGCTTTGTTTCCATTGAAGTACCAATTGGTATCGTCAGTGGTGTATGAGAGGGTGCGATCCGACGTTACTTCGTTGATCCTACCCTCTTTGTACGCGAAGGCTAGCCTCTGACCCGTGCTGCGATTTATTTGAATGACGTGATTGTCTCTGTCGAAAAATACTTTGCCTTTTTCAACATTCAGCTCATGGTCGAACTGGACTGGTTTTTCTGGAACCAGTGAGGGATTCGCTGTCTTTTCATCGGGCTGCAAGTGAATTGCAGGCAGCCATGTCGAGTGTGGTTCGGAGGCAAGGTCTTTCAGAATCAGTCGAGGATTCTGTCTGGAGTCAGGTAGAAAATCCGGCTCAACATCATCGTGATTGAGCGCGGTGGAGCTGTATTTGTCTGTTTCGGATGGTTTCCATGTTTTCGGAGGATAGGACATCTACAGGTTCCTCTAAGGGTTCCTCACCGCCAGACCGTGTGTTCTTATCCTGTCCAAAAAAAGTGACTAATTGGTTGCTTTGAAAGCTCCGCCCTTGCTGGAAACGTGCCGGCGTGTTGTTTGATTATTTGACCTTCCCCCCATTTAGTAGACAGTGGTCTAAAGCCGACCCGCTTTAGGCCACTTTCTTACCTTTTTGGCCTTTTTCCCACGGTGTGAGGT
>RXJR01000034.1:0-99089 GCA_003963305.1 Candidatus Melainabacteria bacterium
AACGATGCTAACGAGACGACAAATCCGGCGCCAGTTTCATCCCGTTGAAAACTGGCCGCGATCAGCGGTTCTAGTGGCAGCTTTCAGCGAAATACACATTGTCGTCACTGCGTACTTCTAATTGTCGTTGATCAACAGTAATTGGAACTAAGCCTGTCTGCGGTTATAAAGGTCCTAAGGCAATCAAGCTGAACGATGATTGGATTTTATTGCAGCCATACTTGGGTTATTACTTTGGACGCTTTTGGTTTCTGCTAAATCAGATTTGTAAATTTGTCGGTTCAAACCTATCGTTGACTAAAAGTGGCTTTTCTTGGGTTCATCCGAGATTAGAAGCCGCCCTCAATATGGTTGAGGAGTCGATATCAGTTCTCGATGCTTGAAATGACTTAAGCGGGACGTGAATTTATCAACCAGTGGGTTCGGTGGTTGTAACTTGAACAATTCGAACCTATTCATTTATTGTTTTACCGAATTCTTCTAATAACTGTTGTCTAATGACTTGATACTTGTCAGGACTAGTGCGGTTTTCAAACTGTATAACGGCTTTCCATTCTTTCTTTGTGTAGTCAGAAATGCAGCCACTGAACATGATGAGTTCAAGAAGATCTGTAGGAACTTGAGTCGACCTGTATTCGGGTAATTCATTGCCGCTAATAATTTTTTGCGCGAGTGCAAATTTGGTGTCAGAAAAATCTCCATCACATGAAAAAATCTGCTTGTCTGATTCTAGTGTAAGGAATTGATTAAACTCGCTTACCTCTCTGTGCGTGAGTAAGCGCACGTATCTATGGAACGGCTTTTGATCAATGTAAAAGCTGGTGTCATAAAAAATAACGCACACATCGGGAGCGAGCGGATACACCAATCGAGACGATCTTGAATTGATCCCGTCCCAATTCGCCGATGCGTCAATGTAGAAACCGGTCCAGTGAACTGGGCTGTCCGAAGTAAGAAGCTTCTTCGTAGTTTTGTTTAAGCCAACAACCATCGTCTTATTTTTAAGCGCTTTTGAAAACGTCTGAAGCCGATCTCTCAGATACTCTATTAGCCACTCGGTCAAAAAATCTTCATTTACCGATTCAAAACAAACCTCCGGTTGGTCATCGGCATCAAATAATAAGTGGATTGTCTTATCCCAAATTTGTTGCAACCAGTCGTTCCACTTTAATCTTGCACGATCACGGTGTCGAGTGTCACGCAAAAACTGCACCACAGCAAGCCTAATGAGTCTGTCGGCAATTTGTTCTGAGATTCGAGTGAGTTCTCTGGGAATTAAAATCGAGCTATGCAGACGCCGTGCATTCGCCAGAACCGGAACAAAGACCTCGTGAATTTCGTTTTCTATGCGTCCAAACGTTTTTTCAAAAATTTGATAGTTCTCTGGATCGTTAGGATTGAGTGTATCAAGAGTGTCATAAATATGCTCGCGTGTTGCAGCGCTTTTAGGGCTCGGTGTCGAAACATAACCACCTTCAAGCTTGTAAGCATAAATTTTTCTTTCGGAATTGCACCAACGTTCTAAATAGCATTTGGGAACAACATGCTGATCCCTTACCGTTTGAATTTTGTTTGATCTTTTTTCTGTCAAATCTATTTCCCGCAATCATGCTTTGCGACGCAGTTCAATGAAATATACGAGTTGGCTGGTTAGTAAAAATTTGTGCGCGAGGCAACGTCTTCAAGGTTCTCAGCCGTACGCTGATTAACAGTTAGTGCCTTCGTGATCGAAGTCCATAAATCACAAAATCATGTCAACTTTCGTTTCTTACGGTCGACTCAATTCTTGTGGCGTCCTTCAATCTAGTTTGTCCCGGCTTTCTCAGCAATAACGCTGAAGACTTTGCCACAGGGTTTCTCAAAATATTTGTGTGCAAGGAATTTACTCTTTGTCCTTCGCTCGCATTCTCCCTAATTACCGGAACTACGGTAACGACTAATTTGTTATCACTGTTTTTGCAACGCTCTAGCATCTCAGGAGGAAGGGAAAACACCGCACTACCTGTTTTTTTGTGGTTTGGCCGTGCATCAAATTCTCGTTCTCCTGGCTTCCATTCGCAGTGTCCTTCGTCTCCTAAACATCCACCAAATCCGAAGACGAAAAATGACCCTGCATAACCGTACTCCGCCAACTTCGCCGTATCATGATTAGCGTCTGCATTATTTAGAAATACTCTCGCTTCATAAGACGGTCCGGACTGATCAATCCCGTCAAATTCAATATCCATCAGCCCTGCGCCGACCGTCACATTGTTCAAATCATAAGTGAAGACAAGGTTATTCATGGAAATCACAAATCATTAGGATAATTGTACCCTAACTTTTTAATGTCGAGCGTATCTCGCACGGTCATCGGGAAAGGTGCTAAAACCGTATCCAGAATTGAATTTGGAACGGTTGAGTTACCGTGCTTATTCTGCCAAACATGCCAAATTTTGTCGATCATGCAGTGATGGGCATAGAAGATTGGATCGTAGGCGGCGTACGCGACTTGCGCCATATCACCACCAATCCATCCGTGTACGTTATTGTGCGCACCGGTCTCTAGCTTATTGGAAAAGGCTAGAAAATCTGGTTCATTTAAGTACTTAAGGACATCTGCAAGCGAGGGAAGCTCTTCGGGCTTAAGGGGATTGCGAACCGAATCTCGATCTTGAGGTCCTGAAGCGTTTGCTCCGGATATCGATTTTATGCGTGATTTTGACAAACTATATGTATCAGGCAAGAGAAAACGCGATGGAATGCCCTCTCTATGTGAGTCTTGGCTGGTCCAGTCCCAGTAGCTCAAGGCTAGTGTTTTAAAATCAGTTTCAAAAGCAGATCCATCAAGAAAGTGAAGCTCCAACCAATAGAGATATGCTCTATGCCACGGCAAGAATGTATCGTAGGGAAATTGTTGGTGGCACCATTCTCCTGGAACACCGTGGAAACCGGCTATGTGATTAAAGCCTCGACTATCGCTAATTGTCTGCAATTCAGCAAAGCGTTCATAGTAAACTTTGAACTCATCAGGGGTCAAAGCGACGATAGACGTTCTTGTACGCAAAACAACTCTCCTTAAACTGATAGCGGTAGTGGTATCAGAGCGGATTTTACGAAAGTGTAAATCGGCACTTCTGGCACCTCGATTGAGATAACCAGAGAAAAATTCATCTGCTGAAATTGAAGCTGCTTTCTTACATTCCACCATCCTAGAATAGGATAGACTGCTATACGTTTCTTTCCGGCGAGATGACTCGCCGGACCCGTCCACCGATCGCTTTGAACTGTTCCTCGACTTCGGCGTTGGATGCCCACTTCCCAACCAAAACTTGCTGTTTCAATTTCTTCTTTTGGCGCTCGCAAATTCATGTTTATTCGTTTTGCAAAACTGTTAGTTGATTCTGCCGGACCTTGCATATCCCATTCAAGATCAAGTCCTCGGTAAAGTGTTCTACGGACCGTATTCGGTTCAGCAAAATACGATAGCGTGACTCGAAGTTTTACTTTAGTATCAAGGTTCAAAAGCTGATTGGAAGGAATTGGCAAATCAAAGAATTGCAACTGCCTTTTTACATTTTTTGATGTGCCCCCGACATTCGAACCAGCGAAAAGTTGACAGCTGACATCCCTAATCCTAGACTAGAAGGTCTAGAAAGGACATCAGCATGAAGAAAAGTCGTTTCTCAGAAGAACAAATTGTAGCTATCTTGAAAGAGGTTGAACTCGGATTAAGTGTTTCCGAGGTCTCGAGGAAGTACGCTATCTCGGAACAGACGTTCTACAACTGGCGCTCCAAGTACGGTGGCATGCAGGTTAGCGACGTCAAGAAGATGAAAGCCCTGGAAGAGGAGAACGCCACGCTGAAGCGCATCCTTGGACAAAAAGAACTAGAGCTTACCGCGGTGAAAGCGGTGCTCGCAAAAAAGTGGTGACCATTCCGCAGAAAAAGGAAGCTGCGGAAATTATGATTGGCACCGGATACAGTGAGCGAAGGACCTGCGATGTGCTTGGTCTCAATCGTTCGACGTGGCGTTATGAAGCCAGGCCGAAGAACGATGACGAACTGCGCGCGGAAATTCGTGAGCTTGCGTTCAAGCATCGCCGTTTCGGCTATCGACGGATCACTGCAAAGATCCGCAAGAAAAAGTGCGTTAATCCGAAAAAGGTGTATCGAATCTACACCGAAGAAGGGCTGAAGGTGCGCAGAAAGAAGAAGAAACGTCTCGCGCACAAACGCGGGCCGATGACAGTTCCATCCAGCCCAAACAAACGCTGGTCGATGGACTTCATGAGCGACAGTCTCTACGACGGTCGGCGCTTCAGAACACTGAATGTCGTGGATGACTTTACTCGCGAGTGCCTCTCGATGGAGGTCGATTTCAGCCTACCGAGCGCTCGAGTGACCAGGACCTTAGAACGATTGTTTTGGTGCTATGGAAAGCCGGAGCAAATCACATGCGACAATGGGCCAGAATTTCGGAGCAAGCACACGCAGAAGTGGGCAGAGGAACAGAACGTCTCGCTCGATTACATCGAGCCCGGAAAGCCGATTCAGAATGCGTTTGTTGAATCTTTCAATGGAAAAGCTCGCGACGAATGCTTGAGCGAGAATTGGTTCACCAGCTTGCAAGAAGCGCGTGATATCACTGAACAATGGAGGGTACATTACAACACAGACAGACCGCACAGCTCTCTTAATTACCGAACGCCGATGGAGGTCAGGCTAAGTTGGAAGCTACCAAGTAAAGCTGTCTAACTTTTTGACTGGTTCGAAAAAAGGGGAGCAGGTCATTTTGTCTTTGTCTAAAAATGCGTTTGGCATGCTGCCCTCTATCACAACGGTGGCTCGTTCTCTAGCACATCTTTCAGCGTATTGAAAATTCGGCTCACCATATCCAAAAAGTGCTAGACGGTCGTCTTTGACGGGCGCTTGCGCCATCATCGTTTCAGACCATTCTGCAGAATGAACCATCAACGCTCGAATAGTCTCGGCTTTCAGATGTGGGTGGGTTCGACGAAGATTCGCAGCGAAAAACGCGGCATTAGCAGCCGCAGCGCTCGTCCCATGCATCAATACTATTGGTGTACGAGTAAAATTTCGCCCTGTGCTAATTTGGGTCAACGTGGGAACCATCGGGTCAGGAACTTTTCCATCAAAAGCAACATTGCCCCCTTCAAGCACTAACTCTGGTTTGATTGGATGCTGCGGATAACCGCATCTTGAGTGTGGTGAAACTTCTCCTGTCTGGGCCACAGATTTGTGCCCAGGATAGTCTTTCACTGGAACTTTTGTCTTGTGAGTCAGAGCGCCTACAGTTAGTGCGTTAACTGATTGGGCTGGATCATCTATCTTTTCACCCAAATTAGTTTGTGGATAACCATGGACATGGGGAACCCTGTCAGTTGGTGCATTTCCAATAGAAACGATGAATAAACGACCTAGCCCATTGTTGTAACATAGCTGATTAATTGCTGTGCTCCAGGATGTTTCGCCTGGAGCTTTTATTGGCGCTGTTACGGTCGTTACGAACACGCGAGGACGCTCCTCCTCATCTGATTTTTCAGCTAGGTCCACAGCTTCTACCGCAAGTTGAGGCCAATAATGTCGGTTCTTTTCACTGTTGCTGCCAATCCCGCGCTGATTGAAAATTTTGACTGATTGTAGCCAATGCTCTCCAATTACGGAATTTTGACGGATTGCACCGCCCATGTCTCGATACAAGGATAAGCCAGCCATCGAAGTGCCATGGCCATTGGTGTCTATCGGCGAAGCATCTTCAGGCAGTGCGGATGACGTCGTCAACACAAAGTCCTTTAACATTGGGTGATTACTTGCAATGCCAGTGTCTACAAGCACTACAGCCGGTGCCAATTTCGCTGGTTTGCTGACAGAAAAACGATTTAAATTCTTTAGTGCTGATTGATCGTCTAGCTCTTTAAGCGTTACGAGATCGCGTACCTCTGATGACGCCAAATCTATTTCATAAACACAATCGACAAGTTCCGTTAACAACAACAGTTCTGAGATGCTAAGTTTTAGAAAGAACCATATTCGTTCTGCTGCTTCAAATTCTTCAACAATAGTTTCTATGCCAAGGACCTCTATGGCAGTTTGTATTTGATTTTTCGAATTTATTGAATCTTGAGGCGCACATCGGTGTCCCCCCCTGCATGCAATCTCAAGCCACATGGGCTCAGTAGAGGATGCCTCGTCAATCAGGAGCCGTAATTCGTCATTTGATCGTTCTTTGACTCCAGCCAAGTCAATGTCCATAATTGGAACAATCAAAGGTTCATTTTTTCGATTGTTTTTTTTGGTTAGCTTATTTGGGTCTATGTAGTCTTTCAATTTTTTTTTCAAAAATTCCAATTGAGCATTTGGAGCATCTATAAGCACAACACCGGTTGTCTCGTCTTGAGACACAAGACGCACATCTTCATCTTTATCCGAAAGTGATGCCGCCGGTATAGTCAATCCATCGCGAGGCACAACTTGCAAGATTTCGCGAGTTGCATCCTGTAATCGACTATCCAAAGTACGCTGAGACACTTTGAGTAGGAGTGCAGATAGTTTTGATTGTAGAAATTCTTGATGGCTATCAGCATCTATAGGAGGTAATGCAAGTTTTTTACCGCGGCCGGCTTTCGGGTTACGAAAAGGGTGTCGACTCGTTCGCATCTGTGCACGCAATAATGGAAATTCGTCAGCCACTCACAACTTTCCTAATTTTTGACTAGTCTGATTTTCAGATTGTGAAATGACTCCAATAGATCGCTCTCTGACAATGTTCTACGTTTTTCTAACGCCATCGTCCGTATGGAGTCATCACAAGCCCGTGCACAATCTGCAAATGACATGCCCGATGCCACTTGTGCACAACGCATTGCTAAGTCTTCCGAAATCTCAAAAATAGCCAGCCGAAGTGCTATCAATTTAGCAACCTGAGCGAGTGTAGGAAGTGGAAATTCCACGTGTCTGTCAAAGCGTCGGAGTAACGCTTTGTCTAGAGAGTCACCATTGTTAGTGGCTGCTACGATTAAGCTGTTACTCCTATCCGCATCCATTAGTTGCAAAAATGAGGTGACTACCCGCCTCAATTCTCCAATATCATGCGAATCATCACGGGTTTTGCCCAAAGCATCAAATTCATCGAATAAGTACACGGCCGGTCGGGAATTCATTTCCTCAAAAATTACTTTCAAATGATTAGCCGTAGCACCAAGGAAGCGAGAAAATAGTCCGTCTAGTCGCACCGTTAATATCGGTAATCCTAGTTCACCGGCCAAGACATTTGCAGCAAGCGTTTTACCGCATCCTGGGTTGCCAAAAAAAAGCAATTTGCGGGTCGCTCCTACGCCCCAGCTTTCGAGGTCCGTACGAGCCTTATTCTCTCGAAGAACACGCATCAGGACATTTTTCATTTCATCCGTCAGAACGATGTCCTTTAGTTTTTCCTCGCTATAACCACCGTCTAGAAGTCCAGCCAGCTCTTCTCGAGGTTGAGCCAGATCGACTACGCGTCTTCCAGCAATGGGAACCTCTGGCGTTATTTTGGCAATAATGTTGCGGAGCTCTTCCGCCAGTCTAACGTGGCCAGCCTCCTTTTCACTGGAAGCTAATTGCATAGCGGCCTTTTCAAATTCGGCTCGGTCTCCTTCTGCGTAAGCTTGCAGAAGTTTTCGTAATAGTGAACCGCGCATATTATGCTATCCAAATCTAGGTGAGGCGACCTGATTATTCAATCTTACCGACTGGAGCGAACTTTCGCAAAGCCATGACAAGACCATATTTGGTTCACGGAATCGCTCAAATATAAGTTCTGGATACAAAGGTCGTTCTGTCCCTGCGTCTAACTGTATCTGCTAGGAATATCTCGAAGGTGGTCTAAATAATTGATTCTGAGAATTGTTCCGACATGAAATTTGATGCATCCGCCAGTATCTTTGAAACGAGCATTTTGGATGTTAATTTATCGCTACTTCTGCACAATGCACTTGTGTAGGGGGGGTAGCCTGCGTTTATAAAATTAAACTGGTAAACGCTTCGACAATTTTTTGATTTCTGAATGGGATATTGAAATGGAAATTGAAGCGCGAATTAGGGGCATTCATTACACCTCAGTTCTTAATCGGGAACTATCGATATTCGATGAGCAACAATTCCCTGAAGCGCTACGGAGTGGTTCTTTTTTACTTCAAACTAGTACAAGTCAGAGTTTTGCCTGTAGCGTCTGGCTTACGCCAAAACGTAGCCGCACGCATCCATTGGCGCGTGTATACGACACCCTGAAAGGTGTTGAAAGAAAGGTGGCGTTTATTCCTCTCGTAAAGGACGAGGCCGACGGTGATTGCGATTACTTGCAGTGGGATACGGTTGCGCTTATGGGGCTACTAGGAATATATGTAATACCTGGCTACTACTCCGATGCCGAGCTAAGCGTGAGAAACACAAAAAAGCTAACCAATTTTGTTTGGGACGCGTGGTACCTAAAGCAGCAAATGGAACTTTTAAAGAACTATCACTCCTCTGCCGTTCATTGGAACATGGAACAGTTCAATAAACTGGCTGCACTCGCAGATAAGGCTTTGAATGCTCATTCGATGCTAAGCACCAAATTTGGTATCGAAATGCGCTCTCTTAAATCTCTTCCGAGGAAAATTGAAGAGTTGAAACTTGGACAACAAAATTTTTTGACGCAAGGAAGAATGCGATCAAAATCTGCACAAATGCGTGAAACCTCAACTGTGCAACCAAAAGAATTTTTTCTGGGAAACAAGGCGGGCATTACTATCACTGACCTTGTTGGCGGTGTTTATCATTTGACTGCTGATGATTGTCTGATAAGAGATGACACAATATTTTTAGTTGAATCGAAACACAGTGAAACTGCTGGTCTGTCTTCATCTGAATCGATAAAAGAAGGTCTGATTAAAATGGCTTTGTTTTGCAACATTATTGAAGTGCGCTGTCTTGAGAGATTTTATAAACC
Organism: Candidatus Melainabacteria bacterium; assembly: GCA_003963305.1. Classification (NCBI taxonomy): domain Bacteria; kingdom Bacillati; phylum Candidatus Melainabacteria; species Candidatus Melainabacteria bacterium. The sequence goes on from RXJR01000034.1 coordinate 8,973, forward strand.
TGTAGCTGTTCTACGATTGGCTTGTGGAGATGCCGTGAAATCGCTAAGTTCTGCCCAGGCACAAACAGTCAACAATTTGAAATTGGAGTCCGAATTGAATGGATTTTTACTCGATCTGACAGACTTGCACAGCCTTTAACAGCTTTCATCAACTCTTATTCTTATAATCAACTAAACCAAAAACATTAGATTGGGAATACACAGTCTAATGTTTTTGGTTTAAGGGAGGACCTACGTTGAGATTAGCGCGAGTTCGCTAAATCAATTCCCGTCCATAACATTTTCAATTGACACCAAATGTGGTGCTCGAATTCAAAGCGATGCGTTTGCGGTTTGCAGGGTTCATCGTCTAACTTCGAAAACCCTTCTGTGAATCGGCTAGCCGATTGAACTAGAGAAATACACGACAAATGGTGTCCAACTTGGGACAAATTTGTTGATTTGGGCTTCGAGTTCAATCGGCTACGAATCGGCTAGAACCGTCTTCCCTACCCCAAAAAAAATACCGGCAAAAGCCGGTATCTCAGTATGATTGGGCGAGCAGGGACTTGAACCCTGACCCTTGCGGACTAGATCCTAAGTCTAGTGAGTCATACGATTCACCTCTGAAGACACGAATTGTCGGATTTCGTCGACAACAGTGTTCGACTTTTGGCAAGAGCGCTGCGATCGAGGGGATGCAGCGCTGAGTTTTAAAATACGCTAATCTGGCTCCATGCGGACAAAAGAAAATCAAGTTTCGGTTTGTGAAAGACTGGTGGGCGAGGTGGGACTTGAACCCACACCCTTGCGGACCAGATCCTAAGTCTGGCGCGTCTGCCAATTTCGCCACCCGCCCACAGTTGGTTGCTATATGCAGCATACGCCAGAATACCACGCCTTTTGCTGCTGGTCATCCGTGTTGCCATGCGGCGGTTTCTAGGTCCATCTGGTCACGTGACCGTGTTCAGCGCCCCCGCCAATTCACCGAAGCCGTTGTACCGACCCTTGGAATCCTTCTCCAAGCACTTCATGATAATCGCCTCGAGTTCCTTTGGAACCTTAAGCTCATCTGCAAATGGTTTCGGCCGTTTGCCCATGTGTTGAGTTAGTGTGTCAAAGTCGTTGTTGCCCTCGAACGGCTGCATGCCCTTCAGCACGTGATACATGATGCAGCCGAGTGAGTATATTTCTGACGCCACGGTGTTTTCACCGATGCTGCCGCCGCTTCCGGCAGCGCCCTCATCGCTGTTTCCTGCGTCCGCGCTGGTCTTGCTTCCGCCTCCGCCCGCCCCGAATGCCACTTCAGGTGCTATATAAGCAGCGTGGCCGTAAATGCTCGCAGTCTTCGTCGCGTTGGTCTCCCACTCCAGGCTGCGGAACATTCGTTCTGCAACTCCGAAGTCTGAGATTTTGACCGACACCTGCTCGCCTTCCAGCGAAATAAAGATGTTGCTAGGTTTCAAATCTTTGTGCAGCCATCCTTGCTCGAATGCATACTGCAAAATTTCGCACGCCTTCAACATCGTTTCAATCACCACATACGGTGCCATCGGTCCGGTCTTATGCAGTATGGTTTTCAGACTTTTATACGTTTTCAAATTCTCGACAACAACATAAACCTGCGGCGGTGCTGCTTTCGTTTCCGCCATAATCCCTGAATCGAGAACTTTCACGATACCTGGATGCTGCAGCGACATTGTCTCCTGCAGCGCATCGGCAAATCGACGAATCCGCCGTGGTGTTCCCAGCATGTGTGGCTTGATCAATTTGATCAACACTTCGCCCCAGGTCTCCATATCATGCGCGAGATAGACCTGTGTCAGGTCGCCTTCTCCGACGAATCTCTTGATCTGGTAACGTCTGGCAAAACGGCTTTCATTCAAAACACCGGTGGTTACCTGCAGGTGCTCACGGTCAATCATCAGCAGCGTGCGATCTTTTGTGCACACCGCGCTGAGTGAATCCTTCGGATACTTGCGATTGCAAGCTGGGCAAACTTTTCCACCGATGAGGCTCAAATCGGCTTGCTCCACCGTTTCGTCGCGCTCGAGCACCGCTTTTATTTTCCGTAATCCGTCAGATGCAGATGACATTGTGTTGCTGCCCCGCTACAAGTGATGAGCCACGTCGTATGAATCTTATGCCTGTCCTTATGCCACACCTGGGCATAACCCTACGCATGTTATGCCCATCCATATGCGCGTTATGCCTGCTCCTCGCCGGTTTTTTGCACATTGCCAGGCATCGCGCCGTCACAAATCGCCGCAAACCCTTGAACCCGCCCCATCCACCTGCCAGAATAATTCGCGTTAATGTTGGCGTTGCCCAGTTTCCGCGCGAGACGAGTCAATCGTCGCGCCCCAGGAGTGTTATGACAGCTACTCGCGAAGATGCCCAGGTTACTATGTCCGGACCGCTCTCGAGCGACGAACTCAATAAGATGAATGCCTATTGGCGCGCTGCCAATTATTTGTCTGTCGGTCAGATTTATTTGATGGACAATCCGCTGCTCAAAGAGCCGCTGCAGCTCAAGCATGTGAAGCCGCGTTTGCTCGGGCACTGGGGCACCACCCCTGGTCTCAACATGATTTACGTGCACATGAATCGCCTCATCAAAAAGCATGATTTGAACGCGATTTACATCACCGGTCCTGGTCACGGTGGTCCCGGTCTCGTCGCCAACACTTATCTGGAAGGAACGTACAGCGAGTACTATCCGCTCATCAGCGAGGATGAGCACGGCATGAAAGCGCTGTTCAAGCAGTTTTCGTTCCCGGGCGGAATTCCCAGCCACGTCGCGCCGGAGACTCCTGGCTCGATCCATGAAGGCGGCGAGCTCGGATACGCGCTCGTCCACGCATTCGGAGCCGCTTTCGATAATCCCGATTTGTTTGTTTGCTGCGTCATTGGCGATGGCGAGGCAGAAACCGGACCGCTCGCCGCCAGTTGGCATTCCAACAAGTTTTTGAATCCGGCGCGGGACGGCATCGTTTTGCCGATTCTGCATTTGAATGGATACAAAATCGCCGGACCAACCGTGCTCGCTCGCATGGATGACGACGAGCTCACCCAGCTCTTCAACGGATACGGATACAAGCCATATTTTGTGGAAGGTGACGAGCCCGCCGCCGTGCATCAGATTATGGCGAAGACGCTTGACGCCATATATGGTGACATCCAGAAAATCCAGAAGGATGCGCGCGAAAACGGCGTCACTGAGCGCCCGCGGTATCCGATGATTGTCATGCGCACGCCCAAAGGATGGACTGGTCCGAAGGAAGTCGATGGCATTCCGGTCGAAGGCACATTCCGCGCGCACCAGGTGCCGCTCAGTGGATTGGCGAAAAATCCAGAGCATTTGAAGCAGTTGGAAGAGTGGATGCTCAGCTATAAGCCGCAAGAACTTTTCGATGAATCTGGAAAGTTCCGCGAGGAATATGCCGAACTCGCACCCAGAGGCGATCGCAGAATGGGAGCCAATCCGCATGCTAACGGTGGCGTGTTGCTGCGCGAATTGAAGTTTCCTGATTTTCGTCAATATGCAGTAAAGGTTGATAAGCCTGCCACCGTGGATGGTGAAGCAACTCGCGTCATGGGCGCATTCCTCCGCGACATCATTAAGCTGAATCCGACAAACTTCAGATTGATGGGACCGGACGAAACTGCATCCAATCGTCTCGGCGACGTGTTCGAAGTCACCAATCGCATGTCCTACAACCAGATTCTTCCCACTGACGATCACGTCAGCCGCGACGGTCGCGTCATGGAAGTCTTGAGCGAACATCTCTGCCAGGGCTGGTTGGAAGGATACTTGCTCACCGGGCGCCACGGATTTTTCTCATGCTATGAAGCATTTATCCACATCATCGATTCGATGTTCAACCAGCATGCGAAATGGCTGAAAGTGACGAAAGACATCGGATGGCGCCGCCCGATCGCGTCGCTCAACTATCTGCTCACTTCGCACGTATGGCGCCAGGACCACAATGGCTTCAGCCATCAAGACCCCGGTTTCATCGACCATTGCATCAACAAGAAGGCGAGTGTGATTCGTGTCTATCTGCCACCAGATGCGAATACTCTGCTCAGCGTTACCGACCACGCTCTGCGCTCGCGCGATTATGTCAACATCATCGTCGCCGGCAAGCAGCCCGGGCTTCAGTACCTGGATATGGATGCCGCCATCAAGCATTGCGCCGCTGGTCTATCCATCTGGGATTGGGCGAGTTCGGACCAGGGTTCCGAGCCTGATGTCGTCATGGCGTGCGCCGGTGATATCCCGACGCTCGAGACACTGGCGGCGGTATCAATCCTGCGCGAGCTTGTTCCGACGCTCAAAATCAGATTCGTCAATGTCGTCAATTTGATGAAGTTGCAGCCGACGAATGAGCATCCGCATGGGATGGACGAGTTCGAGTTCAATTCCATCTTCACTGAAGACAAGCCGGTCATCTTCGCTTATCACGGATATCCGTGGTTGATTCATCGACTCACGTATCGTCGCAAGAATCACCACAACATCCATGTGCGCGGATACAAAGAAGAAGGCACCACGACGACGCCGTTTGACATGGTCGTGCTGAACGAGATGGACCGATTCAATCTCGCCAGCGATGTCTTCGAGCGCGTGCCGAGTCTGAAGTATGAGGCGGCGCGCGGCAAGCAGTATCTGCGCAACAAGCTGATGGACCACAAGAACTACATCAAGACGCACGGCGAGGACATGCCCGAAATTCGCGATTGGAAATGGCCGTATTGATGGACCGCACGCGTCCCGCGTGCCCCGAGGTCGTGGAAACCATGGAGCGCATGCGTCCCGCGTGCCTCGAAGTCGTCGGCGCCCACCCGAAGTGGCAAATGTCCTCAACTGCCATTGACCTCCTTCGCAACTCCTGAATAAGATCGAAGCAGCCTTTGAAGACCGAAAAGGAGCTTTGGTATGGAACAAGAGGAACTGAGAGTCAATTTCAGGTGGGGCAAATCCCAGCTCGACCTCTTGAAGCATGTCGCGCAGACGATGGGCATCTCCTATCAGACCTACATCAAGCAAGCCCTTTTCAAACAATGCTTGAATGATCTAGTCAATGCGCCGCTGACGTTTGAGCATGTGAAAGCGCCCCTATCATTCGATCAGTTGTCGAAGCCGGAGCGCGAGCGTGTCGTCAGTCAGCTTCTGGAACGTGGACAGGTGCTGTACAGCATTGGAAAGTTCGAGCTGGCAGTTGCAGTTTATTCGCAGTGTTTGAAGGTCGACCCGCACTGCCGAAACGCTTATTACCAGCGCGCCAAAGCCTATCGCCACTTGAATAATCACAAGGAAGGGCTAAAAGACTGCAATGCGTTGATCGAGAGTTTCCCCGATTTTGGCGGTGGATATCACGTGCGTGCGCATCACTACGAAGCTATGGGAAAGTATGACAAGGCTTTCGCTGACTACAAGAGAACCGCCGAATTCGACTCGCGATGGGCTTACCTGGCTTTGATCCAGAGCGCCAGTTTGCATCTGCATCTCGGGAATACGGCTCAGGCGTTGGCGAATGCCAATGAGGCGATCACCCTGGATGCTTCCGACCCGGATGGGTATTGCTTTAGAGCGAATTTGTACGAGAAATTGGGAGATCAAACCAGCGCAGATGCTGATAAGGCTGCTGCGCTGAAGCTTTGCTCTACTAGTACTTCTTAAATAAAACTGTTGCAGCCGGGACGGCTGCACTCCATGGATTACGTGGATTCCTGGGGATTCCTGGGGATTTCGCTTTTCAAGCACCTGTGAGTGTTTCGGCTCAGCTGTGACAGTCAGGCGTATCCGGGGTAGGATACCTTTGTACAGCTTCACCAGGTGTCCAGTTTGAAGCGGATTTTTTGGCTCAGTTTTTTACTACTGTTCAGTGAAATTTTAGCTCTCCGGTGGCTGGGTATTGAAATCCCGGTCGTCAGGTCTTTTCCGAACCTGGTCATCATGGTCTGTCTGGTCGCCGCGTCTGCTGGTATGTCCAAGGCGACTGCGAAGTCGATTAGTCCCAAAGCGTCTCTTGCCATCGTCTGCGGTGCGTGTGTCTGTCTGCTCACGCCGCTTATTTTTTCGGTGCAATTAGGATTGCCAACCCTGTCGCTGAAGTTTGGTGGCGCCGATGAGGCATCCGCTATCTCGCGCGCGCTCGGGGTGCTTGTCGTGTCGGTGAGTTCGCTTTACGCTATTTTTTATGTGATAGGAAAATGGCTTGGAAAGGAATTTGAGGGAGCACCGCCCCTGGCGGCATATTCCTATAATTTGCTGGGAAGCATAGCCGGCACGTTAGCGTTCGCTGTCATCTCCTGGCTGGGATTGCCGCCGCCAGTCTGGCTCATAATCGCTGGTGCTGTCACTACTCTCGTCTACACGAAACCGCTGGTTCCGGTTCTGACTGGAATACTGGCTGCACTCGCTTTCACAGCCACGCACAGCTACTGGTCGCCTTACAGCAAGCTGGATGTGCTGCCGATTGATGCATCCGGCAGTCATGTGCTCGGACCGAATAACTACATTTTGAATTCCAACAATGATTATTTCCACATGGGCATGCAGGTTATGAATCCTGAGCAGGAGGAGCGGTGGAAAGAAGAGTTGAAGACGCGGGAGCAGAAGACCGACAAGAAGCTCTGGTCGCCTTTCGCCTGGGTGAAGCTGCCTTTCATGGCGACGCCTTACCATGATCGGGTGCTGGTGCTGGGATGCGGGTCTGGCAACGATGTCGCGTATGCCCTCGCCAATGGTGTGAAGCATATAACCGGCGTGGAAATCGACCCAATCATCTGCAAGTTGGGGCGCGAGCGCCATCCGAACAAGCCTTACGTCGACCCGCGTGTTGAGCTGCACAACGAGGACGCGCGAACGTTCTTGCGCTATTCGAAGGATAAATTCGATCTTGTCGAATTTGCGTTTCTCGACCCTGGTTCGACTATAAACTCGGCGTCGTTTCTGCGTGTCGACAATTACGTTTACACCGTCGAGTCTATTCGTGCCGCCATCAAAATGTGCAACGAGAATGGCATAGTCGCCATGTCTTTTGCAACTGGTGCAGATAGCCCAGTGACAGCGCGCCTGTATCAATCAATAACTGAAGCCAATGGCGGCGTGCCGCCAGTCGGATACACCAACAGCGAGATGTACAGTTGCTTCTTCGTTTTCGGTCCGGGAATGAAGAATTTTAACGCTGCAAATTTGAAGGGCGTAGACCTCGTGCCTTACAAACCACCGGGCGACATCCGCGCTTGCACCGACCAGTGGCCGTTCCTCTATCTCGCTTATGATCCGAGTGGTATCTGGCTTTATATTGCTGTTCTCGTCGTCGCTGTAGTGTTGCCTGCCCTGCTTCTTTTGCGCGGCGGTGGTACCGGAATTAGTGGCGCAGAATGGGCGAATATGTTCTTCCTTGGTCAGGCGTTCATGCTTATGGAGACAAAGTCCATCACTCATCTGTCGCTATTGCTCGGTGCTACATGGATTGTCAGTTCCGCCGTCATTCTGACTGTGTTGCTGTTTGCGTATACAGCCAATCTGATCGTCTCAAAGAAGCTGGCTCCGCCCGTGCATGTGCTGTACGCCTGCCTGGCAGTGAGCTTGCTCGTGCAAGTGCTTGTGCAAATTCCCGAGTCCAGCACGATGTCTTCGTCCGTGATAACTGCCATTTACTGCTTTATAGACTGCTTCCCGATTTTGTTCGGCTCCATGATTTTCTCGACCTGCTTCGGCAAAACCAAATTCTCGACGCAAGCGCTATCAGCGAATTTGCTTGGCGTCTCGATTGGCGGATTGACAGAGAATCTCTGCATCGTCACCGGCACTTCCAACCTGACATATATTGCGATACTGCTGTATGGAATGTCCTACATCGCGGTTCTGCGAGGAAAGGGGAAATGGACAAGTAGTGTTCATTGAGACTCGCATCTTGCGGTTCTTTGGCGATGCTATTGCGCTCACCGTGACCTTCACTCGGATTTGGGTCGGTGGTGCTCATTTGGATTTGGGTTTAACTTCGCCGGTTTGCTCATCAAAGAGAACGTCAGTTGTATACGAGGGCGAACTCTGTTTCTGGTCCTCCCAGATTGCCCAACTCTGTGCTCTACCATCTTTCGTTTGAATCACGGCATAAGTTCCGCCCGTGCAGGAAGCGCGCAGCGTATATACGTAGCGACCATCCTTTTGTGGTTTGCCAGGGGCGTCGGCATTCGCAGGCGTAGTAGGTGCTCTATCCCCTTTTCCAAGCAGTTTGATGAGATTCTCTTCGGGCATGCCGATTAAATCATAATCTTCCAGAAACTGTTTCCATTCTCCCTCTCGTGCGATAAGTCTGTTGTGCTCCCCCTGCCATAGCTCAGGTTCGAAGTGTCCAGTGAGGATGCTGGTTTGCTTTAAATAGTTTTCGGACGCGATACTTTGGTATTGAAAGCGATGACCCGTGCTGTCTATTGATTCCTGTGTCGGGCTGCTTATTCGATTTCCGCTTTTATCCAGATATACAACATTTGACTTGTCGAAGATGCAGCGCAGTAATCCTTCTCCAGTAATGTAACCAAGGTGCGCTTGCGGGGGCAACGTTAGCAGAGTCTCGCCGGTTGCTGAAATCAGTGTCTCGGGAGTGTTTGCATTTTCTTTCGCTATGTACGACAAAGCCGGAGCGCAACAGATTTCGACTGGAGTGGCTAAAACACTGTATTCTACCGGAACATTTGGCTGTAAACTTTCGAATTTGGGCGGAACAACAAACTCAAATTTACGGTTGACTATCCCGTATTCGAAAGATTTAGCAGTGACGTCGCGCGCAATCGCATAATCGCCCAGAAACTCTTGTACGTCAAGGTTTGGCGGCGATATGATCTTTCCACTTTTATCGATGGTCGCGCTGGGTGCCTTTTGAATGGTCACTGCAGCCATTCCGGAGTGAAACGGACCGGCGCTCTGGAATTTGCCTTTGATCACGAAGGCGCCGTTCGCATCGATGTATCGCGTGGGGGTTTCGTACTCAGCTTGCGGAACGTTGTAGTATTGATTTGAAAACATGCTGAAGTGGGTGAGCCCTTCACTCAGTCTCAGATTCTCTGTTCTAACTACATCGGTGAGGGGTAGCTTTTTTAGTCGTCTCTGCGCGCAGTCGAAGATGTAAAAGCCACTTCTTACGGGCGAATCATACTTGGCATTAACATCCGAAATGAATGCTTTGCCTTCAGATACTTTTCCAATTCGACCGTATTTAGCAGGCAATACGATGGTGCCGTCGGCGGTGCAAAGCCCGAACTCGTGGGCGTCGTTGTCGAAACGAAAGAGAGCATCTTTTGGTAGCGTCGATAGCATGAGCTTTGGATCGCGATCTGCTTGAGCGCCAAGCCAGAAAACCTGGACAAATCGCGTGCGCTTCGGAACCGTTACCTCCAGCTTCTTTCCGTCTCTGGTAAGGATTGTTCGTTCCTTTCCGTACTGAAATTTGTCGTCTCGATTTATGCTCCAGGCGAGAAACAGCCCGTGCCCCAAGTAGTCTATGCGCGAAAATTTCTCGGGCGAAACCGGGTGCAGTTTTTTATCGCAAAGCTGCACCACATTGAAATCGTAAGAACCTCCAATATCAGGATCAAGCATCCCGGGTTCGAATATTTGTGCTGCGGCCAGAGTCAGTAGCAGCTTTGCGAGTATTGGCATTTGGGTTCCTTGTCAATTCATTTGGATTTCGGTAAGACATTGAGTGTGTCGGATTCGAGTACAACGTTTGTTTTGTACCAGTCAGATACCTGCTTACCGTCATCTAGAAGGCTCCAGCTTTCGACTTTGTCATTCTTCATTTGAACGACGACGAATGATCCCCCGGTGCAGTGATAGGCCAAAACGTAGGTATATCGGTCCGTCGTTGGGTCGTATCCAACTCCAGTTCCCAGCAATTCGATTACTTTGGACCTGGGCATGTCAATCAAGTCATACTCTCGCAAGAATCTCGCCCATTCATTTTGTCGTTGCACTATTCTGTGATGATCTCCTTGCCATAGCGCTGGATCGAAGTGACCATCATGTAGGCTAGTAGATTTCAGAAAGCGCTTCGGCGCGATCTCGTGATATGTAATTTGGCGCCCCAGTTCATCAGCGCTCTCTGGCGCTGGATTCGGTATAGGCTCTCCATTTAAGTTAAAGTAACAGTCCTCGCCGGTTTGGAGATTCTTGCATTTAATAGCTTCCCCTTGTCGGCAGTTGAATTGGACCTGCGTAGTTAGTTGAAGTAGTACGGTTCCATTCGCCTTGAGGAGTTTCGGTTGTGTTTTGCTATTTTCGTAGGCAAAATAGAAATCCACCGGTTTCGAATAACGATCTTGGCATGTTGACAGAATTGGTGAATATGGTGAGTTCTGTTCGATCAAACATTTGTATTTCGGCTGCACTACGAATTCGAACTTGCGATTGACGATTCCGTATTGCGGTGGAGCAGTTTGAATTTTTCGCGCAATTGCATAGTCACCATAGAAGTCTTGTATATCCAGATTTTCAGGGGAAATTATTTTTCCATGTTTGTCGATAATGACTGACTGCCCGTTTTGAAGTGAAACGGTCGCCATGCCATTATGGAACGGACCCGCTTTTTGAAACTTTCCGATGATTGCGAACTGTCCGGTATCATCAATGTAGCCTGACTTTTCGCTCTCCGCCTCTTTGTGTGAGAGCGCAGAGCCCCCTCTCGTTTGATGAGTTCGGGCGTCAAAGGCCGTCAAACCTTCGCTTCGGCAGAAATACTCTGTGCGTATAATGCCTGTGAGAGGTAACTTTGTCAGCTTCCGATCAGCGCAATCGAAAACGTAGAATGAATCCGTTTTGATTGGTGTGAAAAAAACGCCTTTGTCTGCGACGAATGCCTTCCCGTTTGTTGCTTGTCCAATAGCACCATATTCTGCTGGCAAAACAATATCGCCATTCGCGTCACACAGTCCAAACGTGCGGTCCTTAGTGATAAATCTGAATATCGCCTCTTTAGGCAGTGCAGCGAATTCTAAATTTGGATTTTGCTCTGCAGCTTTTCCTAGCCAAAACACCTGTACTAGCTTCGTTCCGGCTGGAGTGTGCACATCGAGTATTTTTCCTTCTTTTGTGAACAACGTTCTCGCACTACCGTATTGATATTTGTCCTCGGGGTTTAAGCTCCAGCCGAGAAAAAGTCCGTGTCCGACGTAGTCTACTCTCGAAAATTTGGTGGGCAGAATCGGACGCAAACTAGAGTCGCAAAATTCGATTAAGCAATCATTGTAGGGGCGCAGTACATCTGGATTATCCGATGATTCATCTACGATTTGCGATGCTGAGAGGATAACGGCAAGTTTTACAAGACTGAGGGTAATGTTCGGCATTTGTGACTCCCGCTTAGTCGCGTTATCCAGACCGGCTGGCGGCAGGACCCCTGCGGGTCGTTCGCCGGCAGTCCATGCGCCGATACACCGATGACCGCTAGACCGATCGCCCAGTAAGATGTATACCTATCATAGAGACCACCGTCAAATGGTTTTGCGAGTGTTAATCATGAAATCGAAAGCCGCCCTCATGCTAGCCTCTCTGCTTGCGCTTTGTGCGCCTGCGCAGTCGAGGCAGCCCGCTTACCTGAGCGGTCAGACCGCGCACGACCGCATCACCGCGATGGCGGGGACGTTGCGCTGGAATCAGTCGCTCGGACAGGTCGAGCAATCCGCCCGCGAGCAGGGCAAGATGGTCTTCTGGGTCCACATGTTGGGCAGCATGACCGGCGCCACGTGAAGCGCCGGCAATAGCTTGAGAGCCGTGTCGCTCTCGCAGGAACCAGCCTTTTCCGCCCTCAAAAACTACTTCGTCTGCGGAACGAAAGACATTACTGATGAGCCATACTGTGGCGAATCAGGACGCCACGACAATTTTGGCAATGCCGTTGTTACAACGAACGGCGCCGGGCCGCACAACATCCAGCTCTTCATGCTGTCGAGCGACGGCACCATCCTCAATGTTTTGCCCGGATACTGGGCACCTCAGGACCTGGTGTACGAAATGGGGCTCGCCAACGAGCTCAACCGCATCTGGATGAGCAATCAGTACAGCCGTCAGCAGAAGGACCAGCTCTTCCGGCAGATGCACCTCGCCCACTTCAAGCAGCATCCGAGGGATATGACCGCGCGCAGCCATCTGCAGGGATTCGACGCGCAACACGAAGCCGAAACGCGGCTGCACACCTCCGACTTCATCAAGAACGCTGCCGCCATCGAGCACCCCGCCGACCCGAGACACAAATGGTCGCCGGCGAATTTCAAGACCACCGACGAAGTCATGCATGAGCGGCTGGCGTCGCATCCGTTCGAGAAGTACGAGCGATTCAACGTCGCCGCCTTCTCAGACTACGGTAAGCAGCGTTACGACAAGCACGAAGACGCCATGCGCCCCGACGGTCATATCGACATGGAGAAAGCCGCTAATATTCCTTCGTTGGGCAAGGCGAAGCACAAAGCTGCCTCCGATGAAGACGAAGACGACCGCAAGCATTGGGGCAATACCTTCCTGCGGTAATAGCCTGAGCGCGTGGCATAAGGTGTCATGCGCATGAACCTGAAAATTTCGCAGATGGGCTTGATCCTGGTGGGCATTCCGCTGGTATTTGAGCTCATTTTCGTCGGCATTCTCGCATATCGCATTCAGCAAGCCGAAGTCGAAATCAAGAAACAAGCCGCGACCAAGGAAATTATCTTCGTCACTGGTACTCTCGGTATTCTCGCAGGGCAGGCAGCTGCCAATCTCGCGGGATATTCGCGCATGCCGAGCCGCTACTTTCGCAACCGCTACCGCGCCAGCGTAAAGCAATGGACGGAGCGATTCGCCGAGTTGGAAGGGCTTCTCGCCAACGACCCGAAGCACCTCAAAATCTTGCTGGACACCAAGCCTAATTTCGAAAGAGGTCTGGTGCTGATGTCCAAGATTGAAGAATCGGTCGACAACGGCGGTGAAGGAAAGATCGTCAACTCGCCCATGCAGCTGATTGACGTCAAAAATATGATTGACGGATTGTCGGGGCCGGTCGGCGTGATCATGGTAGACTACCTCGCCCTTGCTGCTGAAGGTCCAGCAAAGGAAGACCGCGCCAAAGAGCAGGTCATGAATACGATCATGATTGGAGTTGTACTGAATATCGTTGTAGCTTTGTTTCTAGCGAGTCTTTTTACGCGCGGAATTGGCAGAAGGCTGCGGCGCATTTCGGAAAATGTGTCCCGTGTGCCCAAAGGAATCCCGCTCAACAAGCCGCTTCAGGGGACCGACGAAATTGCGCAGCTGGATAAGTTCTTCCACACGATGGTGGATGAATTGGAGGAGTCGCGCAAAATGCAGCGATATTTGATCGCGATGGTCAGCCACGATCTGCGATCTCCGCTCACTACTGTTTCGGGATTGCTAACACTGCTGAATGCCGGTGCATGGGGCGAACTCACTGAAGAAGCGCAGCAGAAGGTGGGAACAGCAGAGGCGGACATCCATCGGTTGATCGCGCTGACCAACGATCTGCTCGACACGGAGCGACTTGCATCAGGAAAGCTTGAGTTGACGTTCGCCGAAGCCAATATCAGCGAAACCATTCACGAGAGCATCGAATCTGTCAAAACATTCGCCGAGCAGCATCACGTGAAGTTGGAGGAGCCTGAAGCGCGCGAAGTGACGGCGGAATTCGATAAAGATCGCATCGTTCAGGTGATGGTCAATCTTCTTTCTAACGCAGTAAAGTACTCTCCAGTAGATTCGAAAGTGGTTGTGAACTTTGATTGTGATCGGCAATGGCTCAAGGTAGTTATAGAAGACCAGGGGCGCGGGGTTCCGGCGGAGTTTCAGAATATAATCTTCGAGAAGTTTCAACAAGTCACTGAATCTGATGCGCGCGAAAAAGGTGGCAAAGGATTGGGACTTTCAATCTGCAAAACGATCATCACTCAACATGGTGGCACAATTGGCGTTGAGAGTGAAAACGGCAACGGAAGCCGGTTCTGGTTTCGGATTCCAATGAAGCAGCGCGTCGCCTTCAACCACACGATCAGCCTCTCTGATTCTGTTTCGATCGGCTCATCAACCTGACCGACTCCGCTTCTGTGTCGATCTGCTCATCGACCTGACCGACTCCGCCTCTGTGTCGATCTGCTCATCGACCTGACCGACTCCGCCTCTGTGTCGATCTGCTCATCGACCCGATCGCCTCCGCTTCTGCCTGTCCGACGTATCTGATCGTTTCAATTCCTCTTCAGAACCTTCAATTCGGGCAGCTGCGGTGTTACCATCGGGTCCTTGCACTGTTCAGGAGACTTATTATGGCTATCATCGCAGTCGACATGGATGAAGTAATCGCTGATGCGCTCGGACGACACATAGAGCGCTACAACGAACACTTCGGACTATCCGTCACGCGCGAAGATTGTCTGGGCACGCATCTGCGGCATCTAGTGCCGCACGAGCACAAGCAGCAGGTCGAAGACTTCATTTTCGCCGAGGAGTTCTTCGCAGACCTGCCAGTCATGCCAGACGCACAGGAAGTATTACTGAACCTGCATCGAGAGCACGAAATTTTTATCGCATCTGCGGCGATGGAAGTGCCAACGTCATTCACTGCGAAATACGAGTGGATGCAAGAACACTTCCCCTTTATCTCTCCGATGAATATTGTATTTTGCGGCGACAAGAGCATTCTCAATGCCGATTATTTGATCGACGATAACGCCAGACACTTTAAGCGCTTCCGAGGTCAGGGCATTTTGTTCGACGCCCCACACAACGTCAAAGTAACCGGATATCCGCGCGTCAAAAGCTGGAAGGAAGTTGAGCAATACTTCGCCAGCCGCACCGTAAAATCAACGGTATCGAGCTCCCGTTAATACGCGCGTATAGAGCGTACCCGATGGAGCGCACCCGTCCCGGGTGCAAGAATCGTAGACACGTCTTGTGACAATTTGAATGCATATCTCGTGTTTTGGCTTGAACACAGGGTTCCAGGCGATCGCTGTAGCACTTTTGTAGTGCTACATGCGTCGTTTCTGAGTGCCTGTCTGCGATACGGGGAGAAATATTCTCTCTGTCCCTTACTTCAAGGTAATTAAATACATGACAAACGATGCCCACCAGTTGGCACTTCATACGCATGGAATTAATTACATCGGAGTAAGTGGCAACGACAGAACAGGTGCAGCAAGTTTGCTATCGCACCCAGATCTTATTGCCACCACTGTAAGGAACGGTCAGCGGTCCAAATCCGAATCTGTCGGTCATGCTGTCTTTCCAATCCAGTCGGTTGAATGATTGTTCGAGGGTTGGTGGCTTATCCATTACGAAGCCCCTGGTCTCGTACATACTCCATTCCCCACGTCGTGAATTGAGTTTGAGCTGCAGTTGTGGTTGAGCAAGCAAGTCTGGTTCAAAGTCTTTTTTGACCAGGATGAAGACGCGATGATCTTTTGGATCCGCTGACGCTGGTCGATTGGTCGTCGATTCAGTGATCGGAACTTCGGTTCTTTTGTCGGCATCCTTTGCCGGGAGCAGCTGCGACAGGTGGTAGAAAAAGAACACGGGACCCTTGCGATAGTAGAGCAGAGACGGCATGAACTCTTTGTATTGGCATACTTCTGCATCTGTGTCTGCGACTGATTTCACGAGCTCGTGCACGCTTGCATATGTTTTCTCGTACCAGTATTCAAACAGAACCGGAGTAAGAATCGCGAATCCGACACATGTGCTGGTCGCAAGTCCGAGAACGGAGCGAGTAAAGTGTTTCTGCCGATAAGCAAGAAATTGACGCACCCAGCCGATAGCCAGAACCAACACTCCAAGCGGCGCGACGATGCGCATCCAAACGTCGACATCTTTGACTACAAACGCAGCGATTACACTAGCGATGAAACTGATTACTCCGAGTCCCGCTAACATCGGGCTGACAAATTTTTGTGTCTTTGCGGTTGCAGAGTTTTCTGCAGCACTCATCGCGATAGACCGCTGATTATCGATTGCGCTGGTCGCGATAGAGGGCTGATTATTGATCGCGCTGGTCGCGATAGAGGGCGGATTCTCGATTGCGCTTGTCGCGGTAGACGGCGGATTCTCGATTGCGCTCGCTGTGTATGGCGACTTCGCCGCGCTTATCCATGAGTCGATGCTGAGAGAAATCATGATGACGAGCGGGCACCATATCGGCAAGATATAGCGATCGAATTGTGTTCTCGACAAACTGAAAAACACGACCGTTACCAGTACATATGCTGCCGAGAAAATCATCACGCTGGAGCGATTTACACTCGTGGAGGCGCTGCAATCTGCCTCTGTATCCGACGCCTGCCCCTTGAACTTTTGCTTTACTGCAGTGAACGCGTCAGCCAGGGCAGCGGGCAAAAATAGTGACCAGGGAAATGCGCCGTAGACCAACGCCGGTAGGTAAGTCCACCAGTGCGGATGTTTGCCACTGTTCGTGTTTCCGGTAAAGCGTGAAAGATTCTCGTACAGCAAGAATACTTTCAGGAAGAGCCCGTGCGTTGCCTGGCTCACCGCGATGCACCAGGGCAAGAGCAGTGCAAAAAAGATCGCCAATCCGGGAGCGATGCGCAGTTGTTTCAGGCAATCAATGATTTCTTTCAGGCTTGATTTTTGCAAAATCAGATAGCCGACCAGTCCGCCTGCGAAGAGTACAATCGCCGCCGGACCTTTCGTTAAAACCGACAGTGCCAGCCCTGCCCAGATGAGCGGCCACCAGCGTTTTCTGTTGGTGAATAGAACCAGGATCATGGAGCAGAGCATGAATCCCATGAAGCTGCTAAAGAATGCATCAATTGATGAACGTCTGCATGTTGCCACCATTAGCGGGGACGATGCCAGTATTAATCCTGAGAGTAGCCCGGCTCTGGTGCTAGAAAGAGCCCGCGTCGTGAAGTAGCAGAAGAAGACGAGGAGCGTACAAAGCAGCGATGACCAGAGCCTTCCCGATAATTCGCTCACTCCGAATAGAGTGTAAGCCGAGTTGATCAACCAGAAAGTCATGATCGGTTTGGAAAAATAGATCTGGTAATTTAGCTGCGGAACAATCCATTCGTTGGCTTTCACCATCTCCCGACAGGCTGCTGGATAGTAGGATTCGCCGCCTTCGAGTATGCCGAAATTTCCGAGTCTAAAAAAGTAGAGAGCAACACAAACCGCTAGTAATAAGAGCGGTGCCTGCCAGTTTTTCTTTGAGCTACTTTTCCACATCGAATATGTTGTCGAGCATGCGCGATGCACGCTTCACTTCCTCAAGTGTGTGTCCATGCAGGAAGCAATCGGGATTGCGGATTTCTCCGCATATGCATCCGTGTTCGCGCGCTTCGGCAGAACCGAAGGGCAAGTGATTCCATTTGCGGGCTTCCTCCGCATGCTTTATCAGTATCACAAGCTCGGGATTCTCTTGCTGCGCGGCTTTCTGAGCCCGGTCGCAAGTGTCATTGATCTTCGCTATATCGAGAGCTGCGGCGCATACACCGATTTTTGTGATTTCGTCTTCGCGAAACGAAAAGCGAATTCCTTGCATTCGGGTCTGCGGGTCGTTGTAATTCGGACCGAAGTTTAAAAATACCAGCACGCCGCCATTTGGGGATGCGCCTGTAACCAGCCCCAGCATGCCGTAGAGTTGATGTTTCGGATCTGCCGTAATCTGAACAATGTCGCCGGGGCTGAATGTCATTTGATTCGTCAGCTCGCAGAGTTTGCTATCTAATTACTGATTCATCAGCTCGCAAAGTTTGCATCACTGATATTGTAACTGGTGCTTGCACTTGCACTGGGACAGGCACGGGCACGGGCAATGGAACTGGGACAGCTCCAGTCGGCGATACATTGTCTTCCAGCGTGAAGCGTGAATTCACATTGCTCGCCAAGCGCAGACTCTCCAGCATTTTGATTACCATGTAGCTGAAGTCGATCTCAAACCATCTGAATCCGGAGCGGGCGCAGCCAGGAAACGCGTGATGGTTGTTGTGCCAATTGTCGCCCATTGTGGGAATCAATAGCCACCAGACGTTGACGCTGTCATCGCCTTCTTCGTAATTTTTGTAACCCAGATTTCGCTTGTGACAAACGACGTTGAGCAGAAAAGGAACTTGCTGGCAGACTAATCCAGCCAGAACACTGGCGAGCGCAATCTTCCAGCCGAAAAACAACCACAGCACCAATCTAGACCCGAATCCGATTGCGGAATTAGTCAGATGGCTCCGATGCCAGTTGTTGCAGCGCTCCAGAAAACTGTAAACGGGATCGTTGATCAAATCGGGCGCTTGGAGCTGAGGATTGATGTGCTCCGGATACTTTTTGTGGAAAATCCAACCTGCATAAGCTTGATAGTCGCCGAATCGAGGACTGTGCGGATCGAGCGGCGTGTCGACATATCGGTGATGCGCACGGTGGACAGTTGCCCACCAAATCGGGGAACTCTCGAACGCGAGATAGCCGCCCAGTACGAAGAAATACTCAACTAACTTGGGGCACTTGAACGTGCGATGCGCTAACAATCGGTGATAGCCGACCGTAGTTCCTAAAATGTGCCAGACGTAAAAAATACAAAACCAGAGAACAAATTCAGCCATACACCCTCGTAAAGGGATAAGGCTTATGTGCAACGCACATTGAAAGCAGGATTATCCCAACAAAAAGCCTGCATCTCCGTTGATTGTACCTTATCTGGCGCTCATTCAAACATTGCAGTGGGCATTTCTCGTTTTTATCCACTCTGCTTGGTTATCGCTCTTTGCATTGAGTAACATACGCCAAATATGGCGCTTTTTCGGACTCTGCCGAAGCAACCCGCTGTATCCAAAAATCCGCAATTTTTGCAACATTTCAGGCACCGAAACAGCGTCGATTTATGTGCATAATTTTTCGTTCGTTTGCTCATATCTACACCATTTTTACACTTTCAACCGCTACGCTGGTATCAAGATCACAAGCTTTCGTTGTCACTGCTCGATCTCTGGTTTTGGGTGTCCCATGTCTCAGCTTCGGCGCGTAGAAGTTTCTGCGTTTTTGTCTTTCATATTTTTCTTTTGCAGCGCCGCTGCTTTTGCAGATCCTGAATCAGTCAACGTCCAAGAGGCAGTTCCCGTGCCGTTGGCGACAGACGTATCGGTTAGTGCATTCAGTAATGCAACAGTCGGTCCTAGTACATTGAGTTCTGGTGCATTCAGTAATGCAACAGTCAATCCTAATGCATTGAGTCCTGGTGCGTTTAGTCCAAATCCATTTAGAGAATCAGCTCCTGCTGAGAATGATGCTCCAGCGAAATCGAAAATTTCGGCACTGAAGTCGGTGGGTAATAAAAGCAAAAGCCTGGCGAACTTTGTTCTTGATTTGCGCGGATTCGATTGGTCCAAGGAAGGCGCAGATGTCTTGACCGACACCGAATTAAATCCGAAAAATGAACTTGCGCGAGAGTACATTCTTCGTAAACAGTGTGATGAGCGCGAGGTGAAAAAGAGCGCTTTGCTTTTGCAATTTGCGCTTTATGCCGATCGCGATTTGAATCGAACTCTTGCGACTTTACACGAGCTTGAGCGAGTGGTTGGAAAGGAAGAAGCCAGGCGTTTGGCCGATGAAATCATGCAGCTGAAACCACAATATGTAGAAGTTTCTGATCCTCGTTTGCTTTTAGATTTCGAGCAGAAAGCTGGTTTATTGACGAAGATTCTCGAGTGCTCCGCCAAGCAAGATCCTGTGCTGTGCAAGCTTTCAGCTCGCATGGGCAAATACAATCACCGCAGCAAGGCAATGCGCACGACGGCTAAGGTCGTTTATTCATCTCTCGGGATAGCCAGCTTCACACCAACCCTGGTGGCGCCAATTGCCGAGGCGGCGCTGTTGTCCTTCATGATGGCGACCGGCGGACCTGAACAGGACAAGCTTCTGAAAGAAATCTATATTCAGAAAGCAATGGAGAGTCGCTGTCGCTTGTTGAACGAGCAGGCGCATCTGGTGATGGAAGGAATTGATCTGGCCCGGTCAACCCAGAACCGACGATTGCTTGTCTGCACGCAGTATTTGCTGCAACAAATGACTCACGACGATGGGCTCGTAACAGCAGTATTTCCGCAGTCTGCTACCTATTGCGTATCGAGTACGGTTATAGAAAAGACTCCGTAGTTTGCCTAACTCAAAAATCGCTTGAGCACAGTGCAGATCGCATTGTGCACAGCATCGCCATAAGCCGGATGCGCAGACAACGCTTCAACGCCGGGAGCAATTTGCATATTTTGACCCGGATAAAGAAGCGCCGCATATTGAATCTGTTGCTCGTTACCTGGCTGTTTTAGCGACTCTACAGAAAGCAGAAATTCGTCGACATCTTCTTTCAACGGTTCAACAGAGCTCTTCAAGGCGACCTTGTATTTCGAATCAAAGACAAGAATTATCAGAGGTTTGCCCGGTGCTTCGATTGCCACTGCCAGCGCAATCGGCGCCTCGATCTGCGCACTGTTTTCATTTTTGTGGATTGGTCGCCACGGAATCAGATTGACGACCGTTCCAGTGGTCTGATTGACCAACTGCACTGCCGCCTGTCCGTCGTTCGTTACGTGAATGAAAGCGCCTTTCCTGTACGATTTCACCCAGTGGTGGCTGACGCACTGAAATCCCAATTCTGCGCAGGTTTGAAGTAATGCGTTGAAGACTCGCAAATTCACCCAACGCTGATAAAGGAACGGAAGCTTATTTAGTGGTGCCGTGAGCGCTTGCTCTTCCAATGTGATCGATGACTGCTGGTTGAGCGCCAGATAACCCTCAAAAACGGTACGATAGGCAGGGTTTTTTAAAAGCACCATTGTTACGCGATCGGCAGAGCCGATGGACCTTTTCACTTTGCTGAGGAAAGTCGCTCGCATGCAAGCCAGACGAAATTCACTGCTCAGCATTTCGATCTCGTTTGCCATCGCAGGCGGTGCCGCTTCTCTTCGCACTTTGTCTTGCAAGCGAGACAATTGACTGCGCAGCGCCTGAACATATGTTTTTACAAGTTGATTCTCGTATGTTTCGAAAGACTCTTTGAATGTCGTGTCGAACATCTGATAGAGCTTGTCCAACTCAACCATATTCCCGGGCATGGAAATTGCCTGGGGCAGCCGCGACATTTCTGGACGTCGCATCTTATCCGTCGGGCGCACTTCCAATTGTGGTAGCAGAATCTGGTTGCATTCACGCTCTATCAGCGGAAGCACTTGCAGCAAGCCTAGCTTGTCCTGCGTGCCTCGAATAGCACTTTGTAATCTAAACCATTCTTCTTCGATAGACGATCTCTGCTGTTCTGACGGAACAATGCCCAGTTGCGCGCCGCAATATTGCAGATTCATCGCGATAGAATTGGGCAACATGACCGTCAAGTCATTGATCATGGCGGTGAAGTCAGTTTCGCTGAAAAATTCCGGAATTACTGCGACCGTCTGGTTTTCGCGAATGTCTCCGCAGAAAAGCGACAGCGCATAATATCCAGGAGGGCTCGCCGGCCAGATGGAGTAAGCATACATGCCCGCTGAGTCAGTCAGCACCGGCAGTGATACCGTGCCCGACAAAAGCGCGATTTCGGAGAAGAGCTCTTGCGGAACATCGATAAAAATTTGGCACTGCCGTCCCTCGATCGGACAAGCGATTCTTGTTCCTGATTCGTCGTAAAAGTTAAGTCTAGAAGAAAGAGACGATACCATTGGTATGGAAACCATAGCTGAGGTGCTGAATCTTGTAATTGCTCTTCGGGAACCGGTTTGCGGTTATCTCATTGAGCCTTTGCAGCATGACACCAAATCTGATATCAGTACCTCTCACTCGCGGCAATATCTTTTGAATGATTTGATCGTCGAACGCCATTTCCCACGGTACACCAATTACGGAAGCTTCAGCGATGTACTTGTTGATTTCGTCGACGATACGGATGGAGAACGGCATTACTTCCGCGACTGCGTCCCATATTGCCATGAGCACATCGCGAATTTCCGGCACGATGATACGCGAGGCGATTTCATCTCTGTTGTGGGTTACTTCGATAACCTGAGCGCGGTCATAAATCTTGTCTGCGAATCCCTGTGTCGTTTCGTCGACGTTGACTGTGCCTATGAAGTAAAGATTTGGCGGCAAGTCGACCACGTCCTGCCCCGACATCGTCACCTGCGCTTTTCCAGCTGCGGTCAAAACTTCCATTCCAGACAAAAATTTGGCGAAATAGTACTCGACGCGGGCTAAGTTCATCTCGTCAAGAACCAGGTGGAACGGCTCGGGCTGCTTCCCGACGCTGATGGCGTTTTTGTATGCGCGCGACGCCTGTCTGAGGAATTGGCTGAAGTCTGTATCGTAGTACTGTTTGCTGAGCGGGTTGTAGTATCCGAGCAAGTCTTCGTTGGTCGTCCAGTTGGGCGCGACCGGCACCAGGCAGTACTCCGCCTTGACAGCGTCGGCGTACATGCGCGTCAACAGCGTTTTACCGCTACCGCTGACGCCCGACAGGATTACAAACCTTCTTGTCTTCAATGAGAGATGGTAGCGGCGCAAGAGGTCTGGGCTGTAAACGGCGCCGGTTAAATCGATGAATTGGCGAATCCAATCGAAAGTCGGTTCTGCGTAGGACATTGACACTGTGATCTCCCTGCACTTTGGTGCCTGAACGCACTTGGCTCCATAGGGACTTCAGAATAGCACAGCTTTGGACGCTCGCTACAGGGTGTAGTCTTGGGCGGCAAGACTTTTGAGAGTTGAAAACAGGGGGAAGTCAATATGGAGTCGTGCTCTGTACCAGAGTCGGATGAGCAGCCCTACATTTTTCGCAAATATTCGCAGAACCTATCTATTTCACTTTCATCATTGTAGTAGTGAATAGAAGCTCGCGCGATAGGCTGAAGATTTCTTTCTTCCATGTCCAGTCGGGTTCCATAAACTGACGATGAGGAGATATTGATTCGTGCTGCGTAAAATTTTTCGACAAGGTCTTTTGTCGGTATTCGCTCAGACATAAACGTGACGATACCGCATTTTGTTTCGCCTATGTCGGTAAGCGTCACACCATCTACAGTGGCAAGCTGCTCTCTCAATTGTGCGGCGAGGGCAAAAATACGCTTCGCAATATTCGGCATTCCCAGTTCAATCGCGTAGTCGATAGCTGCCTTTAGACCCAGCTTCCCTGCATAGTTTTGCTCCCAGTTCTCGAATCGACGAGCATCGTCGCGAACTGTATAACTATTTCTCGCCGCCCATTCTGCCGCATGAAGATCCAGGAAGATGGGCTCTATCTCTGCCAAACGTTCCTTTCGCACGTAGAGAAAACCTGTTCCTCTTGGACCGCGCAGATACTTTCGCCCGGTGGCTGAGAGAAAATCACAACCAATCTCTTCTACGTCGATAACCATTTGACCAACAGATTGGCATGCGTCAAGAAGAAACAGTATGCCGTGCTTTCTGGCTATCTTTCCGACCGCTTCAGCGGGATTTACTAACCCCCCGTTTGTCGGAACGTGAGTCAGAGCAATCAGACGAACCCTTTCATCTATCAATGATTCGAGGGCTGATACATCGATTTGCCCGAATTTGTCGTTGGGTACGACAACGATTTCGACGTTTCTCTTCCGTGCTGTCTGGAGAAGCGCAATGTAGTTGCTACCGTATTCAGCAGCACTAGTAAGAATTTTATCGCCCGGTTGAAATTGAAGCGAATAGAAGGCGAGATCCCATGCACGAGTGGCACTCTCAGCAAATGCAATCTCTTCAGGCGAACAATTCAGCAGCCGTGCGACAGATGAATAAAACCCTTCGATCTCATCATGTTTGGCGTGCTCAGCCTCGTAACCACCAATCTCAGCTTCCAGTGCCAGGTAGTTAGTAACTGTTTCCAACACAGGCTTCGTAATTAGCGCGGAACCTGCATTATTGAAGTGAATGCGGTTTTTCGTTCCGGGCGTGTCTCGTCGCAGAGCCTCGACGTCCAGTGGGTTTGTTACTTGATTATTGCCCATAGATTCTTTTGGAACTCCCGCTTAACAACGAGGAACAGCGCCACCGTCAATGGTGACATAATCCGCCAAATGACGCGATAACTTTAGCCGCTGTGCTCAAATTTCTTTGCTTCAGGCACAGTCGAAATACTCACCGTGGTCACCGCCTAGACTTGCCCCAGGTGAGTACACTGTTAGTACAAATTCCTAATGCCCGCCCCAATAAAATCGGGACTTTATGACGTTAAAGTCTAACAGGCATTGTGTTTTAAACTTTGGGCCATGGTGGACTCGAACCACCAACCAATTGCTTAAGAGTTTCGTGCTTTATTAAATCGCTTGGGTTTCAGAGTTTTTGTATGGTATCGCAATCTGTCGTAAATTCTCGCATTAAATCGGCGAGCTATTGATTCTGTGGCGCATAGCGGGTAATTTGGTGATTGTAAAGTGTCGCAATGGTTTTTAGTGGGTTTTAGAACTGCTGCTTACTTTTTGCTTACTTTTTAAAAGCCCCTACCCCAAAAATAAAGAGGTCGCGATTTGCCTCATATCAAGCTCTCCGCACCTGAGTTAAAATTAATACCGTTGCCTGAAAGTGGTCAAGTGTTCTATTGGGATTCTAGTGACAGGGGCTTCGGAGTCAAAGCAACTCCGACCGGGTTGTTTTTTGTAGTTCAGCGGCGCTTGAAAACAAATGACGGGCCCGGCAAGACTATTCGAAAGGTAGTCGGCCGACACCCGGAAATGCGATTGGAGAAAGCGAGACAGCTTAAGACGGAGATTTATGCTGAAATCGGTAAAGGTATCGACCCGCATGCTCGTGAAACTGAACATATTCACACCCTCGAAGAGGTTTATGCCGCGTACAGGCAATCTCGCACACTGCGAGCAAGTACGCTCAAGTTATACGACGGAGCGATGACACGCTGTTTCGATGACTGGCGGAATTTGCCCATCACCGAAATATCGAAGTCCATGATCGAAGCTCGTCACAAAGAAATCTCCAATCGCAACGGCAAAAGAGGCCAAGGTAAAGCTCATGCGGACCAGGCAATGCGATTTATTCGAGGTTTGTTCAACTATGCGTCAGACTCGTTCCCTTATTTCGAGAATCGCCGAAACCCTGTTCAAAAGCTTCGCTGGAATGGCGACAACAAACGCGAAAGTCACATCTCTGAAGTAGATCTACCTGTTTGGTTCGATGCGGTGTCAAAGTTGCGCTCGCAGATGATCGGCGATTACTTTCTGATTTGTATATTGACCGGCTTAAGACGAACTGAAGCTGCAACGCTTAAATGGTCCTACATCGATTTCACCAAGAGGTTGTTGACCATTCCATCCGACAAAACTAAGAACGGTCGCAGGCATTGCTTGCCCATTACGCCATTGATCATTGAAATTTTGCAGAGGCGTAAGCAAGCGATCAAAGCCAGCAAGCTTCAGCAGATATCAAACGATTACGTGTTTCCGAGCAACGGTTCAACTGGTCATCTTGTTGAAAGTAAAGCATCAGTGACCAAAGTCATCGAGATCTCAGGTGTGAAGTTCATGCCTCACGATTTACGCCGCACGTTTGCGACAGCTGCTCAGAGACTGAAAATCGACAAAGTTAGCATCAGCAAGCTACTCAATCACGTTAGCGGCGACGTCACTGTCAGATACCTGGTGACTGATCCGGAAGATCTCAGACCGGCGATGGAAGCAATTTCTGACTATTTTAATCACAAATTTAATTCCAAAAACTTTGCTAAGTCAGTCGAGTTTCGGTAACTGAGTTTTCATGCTGGTTTTGCACCGAAATACGTTCCCGAAAACGGTGACGTAGAATCTATCAATTCTACGTCAAACCAGGACCAGTTCAGGGTTTTGGTCTATTGACTAGCTCGTTTTTCGCTGCTAATTTCGTTGTATCGAGTTTGAAATTGTCACATTGAATAAGCAATCGCTCTCAGCACGTTGGAGCGATGGAGGGGATCATTTTGCGAATAACAGAGAAAAATGTTTTGGCTACGCCAGATGTGTATAAAGAGAAGTTCGGCTTACAAGGCATGGATAGTGGCTAAATATCGCCAGCTGGAGCGTGACATCGCCAGCGGAGCTGTTGTTCCAAGGCAGAATCGGAAGCCTCGACGAGATAATGCAGCTTCGCCTGTTCGAGTTATCGCCTTGCCACGCGCTACTACTCGGAATGTAATCAGGGTAAATGAAGTTGATAGCGCCAATCCAACAGATTCGAATGAACCAACTGAGCCTGAGACAGCAGCCGCCATTTCGTTTGATGATCACTCGGTCTTCAAAGCTATCTTACAGTCAATCACGCAAAGATTAGCGAATTTGACGAGTGAAGATGCACGAGAGATTCTCAGGAAAGAGATTTCTTTTCAGCGAAACTTACTCGAAAATTTTGAGCAATACATGGGGCTTTAGTTGAGTTTCTGTACATTATTGTACATGCGAAACCCGCTCCCTGACTTGTTTTTGACTTGACAGCAAATTCAGAAAATCGTATGGTCAATTGAAGTCTTCGCAAGTTTCGCAAGTTTCGGAACAATCTCTATACTTCAAATTCCAGTAAGGAGAAAAATCGATGAAAACCTTTGAGAAAAACACAAAAGAGTCATTGAGATTTTTCGAACATCACGGTGTACGCATGTCGCATGACACGCTCTGCAACCTCGCCGCGAAGGGACTTATAAAGGCTTACCGAAACACACCCAGGTCGCCGCTCTTCTTTCATGAAGATGACCTGAAGGCATTTCTCGAAAAGCGAGGTGTTAGTGAAATAACAGCTTAGAAAAGAAAACCGCTGCAAATGTGGTTGTAACACACGCAGCGGAAGAACGCTCAAACAAGAGGACAAACGATACCTCAATTATAGCGAAAGGAGAACGGCTGCGCAAGCCGCGCTTCTCGCAATTTAATTTTCGTCTTCTTGATTTGAGCCTGGCAATTGTTCCACCCAATCAAGGAGACCACCTATCAATGTCTGCGAAATCAAGACTGGCTGCTAATAAATTTGCGGAGAAAGAATCCGAACATGGCATTCTGTGCGATCAGGATCAAAAACCGCTGCTCGAATATCTCGAAAGCAAAGGCTATCCAGTCTGGGTATGGATTAAAAACATTGACACCATTGACCAACTAACGTCTGTCACCTACGGTCCTAAAACTTTTAACTATCTCGGTGACTGTGAGGGCAGATCGATTGTCAAATTCATCAAAAAGCTTCTTCCTTCTACCAAAACGATAATCGATCCAAGTTGGGACTGGGAGCAGATTTTTACTGAAGGCGAGCTTAAGATCGAGGATCTAGATGGACATTTACGGAAGTGCGGCTTGGAGAGTGAAACTAGCAATGCTGATGAAGCCGAAGACGAAAACAACATCGCCAATGATGAATTGTACGAGGAAGAGGAAGAGGAAGAGGAAGACGACGAAGACGAAGACGACGAAGATGATGAGATTCCTCCAGATCCTTACGAGCAAAGTACTGGTGTGCATGTCGCTGATTCGGATGATGAAGGCAG
Source organism: Candidatus Melainabacteria bacterium (assembly GCA_003963305.1). Classification (NCBI taxonomy): domain Bacteria; kingdom Bacillati; phylum Candidatus Melainabacteria; species Candidatus Melainabacteria bacterium. The sequence goes on from RXJR01000034.1 coordinate 36,449, forward strand.
CAATGAACTCAAAGCTCCCCTTTTTGAGTTGCCTAAAAAGTTGAAGAAGCGAGACTGCTTCATCACAACATGCGTTGAAACCAACATCAATGGTAATGATGAAGTTTGGGGCTACGATCCAAAAACACAACGGCGGATAGGGCCTTTTAGGGATAAACAATCCGCTCCGCTAAAACAAGCACAAGCATTGGCAAGGCAACGTAATGGAAGCATCGCAATCTTGCTAAGAGAAGCGCCAGACTTAAGTGTTATTCGCCTGCACAATTGCGTATCTAAAGACAATAAAATCCGCAGAGAGGCAGCAGATGTAATCGATCTGTTTCAGCCAAGCACCTACATTGAGTACTGCCCAGAGATCGATGGTCTTCAGGCAATAGTCGCTGGCAACGCAATCGAGACAGGCGAAAAGATCATCCTAGACACCAACTTGAAAATCTCTATCGGACACAGTCGATTTGTAAGTGTGAGCGGCAAACGTATCGCATCCGAGCGAAATGAGTTGGAGAACGAACAATCGGCTTTGGACGAAATCTATCTGCGATATTTCAGCTCTTATGACCCGGCGGGAGAAGGAACAGACCTGCCCGCAAATGTCCTTTTAACTGATGTGCTCCAACATATGCCAGTCAGTCGAGAGTGGTGGCATTTGGTTGCTCAAACTCTGTCTCTCAACGATCAGCCATACGAGATGTTTCGAAACTATTGCCTGCGCGAGGAGGGTGCCAGTGAACCTCATATTCAAGAATTATGGGAGCGCGCCATCGCCGACAGAGCACAAAGGGAAAGGTTTTTGTACTTTCTCTTTAGAAAGGCAAGAAAGTGCGGGTACATACCAGATAATCTCGAATCTTCGAAGGGCGCGATAGAACAACCTTTTCCAATAGAAGCTTTGGGGCCAATATTGCAGCCAGCAGTCGAAAAGGTTCATGAAATAGTCCAAGCACAACTGCCCATCTGCGCGTTGTCATTTTTGAGCGCAGCCAATTTCTTGGCTCAGGCACATGTCGACACCTCAATCTTCGGTCGCCGGATACTAACATCGGTATTCTTTCTCTTAGTTGCTGAAAGCGGCGATAGAAAATCTGCGGTCGACACATTAGTGTTCAAGACAATCAAAAATTATGAAAAGTATGTGCTGAAAGAAGAATATGAAACGCTGATGGAGGAATACAAAGCTGAGTTGGCAGCATGGAAAGCAGAGCACAAACGAATCGATAAGATAAAAGATATCCCCGTGGAGGAAAGAGCTGCTCTATTTAAGGAGCTAGGAAAGGAGCCATTAAAACCTCTGTATTGGAGTCTCACCTGCAACGGAGATATGAGTTGGCAAGGGATCTTCCGATCACTTCGGAATGGTCAGCCCAGTCAATCCATCACATCCGATGAAGGGGGCGGACTTTTTGGCTCTTATGCAATGAAGCCAGACAATCTGATCCAGTTCTTAGTCAACTTGAGCCACTTACATGAAAGCGGTGAGGCTAGTCGTAATTACGCAGGTGACATCGATGGACCTGAAACAATATTTGGCAAACGACTGATGATATCGATTATGTTCCAGAGGATTATTTTGAAAATGATTCTAGAGAATGAGATTTTCATCAAGCAGGGATTTCTGGGAAGAACAATCATCAATCTCACAGAGCCAACATTCGGGCGTATTTTTAAGAGGGAAGACGCTTCTACGGATGCATCGATGCAGCGATACTACAAGCAGTGCGACAAGATTCTTGGCTTGGAGCTTCCACTAAAGAAGAACAGTAGAAACATACTAGAACCAAGGCGGCTGCAGTTAGATGAGAACGCGCAAAATGTGTACGATGAATTTCACAATACCCTTCAACAACAGATTGCACCTGGAGAAAAGTATTGCAGAATAAGACCGATGGCTCAAAAAGCACACGATAATGCGGTCAGGCTTGCTGCCACGCTCGCCTTTTTCGAAGACCCATCTTGTGAGCTTATAACCGCAGACTATATGAGTCGCGGCATCAAGATCATCATGTGGGCATTGAGTGAATGGTTGCGCATCGATGAACTTGGACCATCAAAGATACAAGCGACCAACAAAGAAAAAGAACAAATCCTTGAACTTCTACAGACTGGTCCAAAAACCAACCCTCAACTCGACAAAGCTTTCAATCATCGCGGAAATTGGCGAGCAGAGATCAAATTGATGGTCAAAACGGGTGAAGTGGAAAAAGGAACGGTACCGAACGGAAAAACCATCATTTACTCAATTCCCGCAAAGTCCCGCAAAGCTCCCGCAGTCTGAAAGCCAATATGGCTGAGCGTTCCCGCACTTCCGCACTTCCGCAGCAATGGTGGATTTGTTTAATTGATGGATATCTCTAAGAAATTGGATGCAAGTGATCTATCAATCGATGGATTACAGTCATCGTACAAAGTCGATTATTGAATCATCAGGATTGATGATCGATTCAACAGCACTTCATAATCTCGATAAATCGATTATTCAACTTATGAATACATTGATGGATTCTCGATCTTTCTCTAGAATCGATTAAATCGATGTATGTTCGAATAGTACAATCCATCGATGAAAAAGCCGATCTGAATAATCGATGATTCAATGTATATGTCTGGTAAAAAATCGATGATCACATAATTCATCGATTCACACATCGATGGGTGCGGAAGTGCGGAAGTGCGGGAATCAAGCGCCTGTTTACTTCTTCAACAAACGGAAGGTTGCGGAAATTGCGGGACTTATTCCTCCGACTTCAAATACTCCACTCTATTGAATAAAGAAACATTCGGCAGCTAGATGCGTGTGACCTGCCCTTGATTATGAACATCTGGTTTAGGTCTTGGTCTTGACTGTTCCAAGAACGGAGGGAAATCATCATCACCTTGCCCTCTCGTCAACCAAAGCACAGTTTTACGATTTCGAGAACGAACGTCATAAATAATCACTCGTGGAGTGCCGCTTATTTGAACTCGGAATTTGACTTTGTAACCATCTACATCGTTCGGAAAAATTGACCAATGGGCCGGAATGATTTTTGTGCCAATGTAGAAATCGGCTTCGTCGTCTTCCACTTCTAGCTTTGATGTCGATACAAACCTTCCTGTTCGAGCTGACTTGAATACACTGCCGGAAATGGATGGAGGGGTTGAAGGCGTTGTTATTTTGTTGACCTCTTCAAGCCGTATTGCCTCAGCTTGATATTTCAAAGCATCTTGCTTGCGTCCGCGCTCTATCAGATCATCTGCAAACATCGTTAGTAAAGTTATGCGGCGCTCTCCCCAATCATCGTCCGTTTGTTCTGGTGTGCTGTGATAGATAAATTGAAAAACGTTAGTTGCATAGGCGATTTGTTTCGGTGTGAGCTTGCCTTTGAGTGCTAGCTTGAATGCTTTGGCAGAGTGTTGGTAGGCTTGCAGATCGTCGCTGTCGTGGAATGCTGTTTGCGCTAACCTCGCCCAGTAGAATGGATCTGCCTCGGGATTTTGCTGAGCCTTTGGTTTGCGCGGTTTAGGGGGTGGACTTAGAGGCGGTGGTGGCACTTGTAATGAAGAGGGCACCGCTATTTGAGAATGAGTACTGGTTGTAAATCTCGGCACTGGCACATTCGACACTATCGGACTGTCTAACGTTCCGGCAACACCTCGTTTCGCCAGCATCAGATTATTAGAGAACGCTTGTTTCTCGTTCTCGTTGTCGGCTTGAGCCAGCGCTTTACTGAAGTGTTCTTGCGCGGCTTCGTAGTCACGGTGCTTAAATTCCCAAACGCCACGAATATTCTCCCGGTTATCGGCAAACACTGGGGGCATCAACGAGAGAGCAACAAGGCAAGCTAACAGTCGCAGTATCATGTCTCTTCCTTACTGTTGAGCTAATCATTGATACCAGTGCATTGATACCCAGCGGACAACGTATTTCAACAACATAGCCAATTCCTCATACTTGTAAAACAGAAATCCTTTGGAAATAGCAGCATGGCTAATATCTCTCGCAATGTCGAAATCAACATCAAGGAAGGCTCGAACCCGCTTCGAGATGAATTTGCGTTCCTTAAGAGCGGCCGAGTCTCGCTAAACGTCGAGTTCACTGGCAACAGCGGCTTCGACCAAATCAGATCACTGCGTTCAGACCTCAGCTCACTTCAAGGAACCCTTCAAAACATCGAGGGCTCACTTGGCACCATTTCGAGCAAGATGACCAATATCTACTCGCAGATCACTAGTGGCGCTCGATCAGCCTCTCAGGCTGTGAACGGTTTGAGCCAGGCGCAGCAACAACTAGGAAGCGGAAGCACTGCATCAAGCGGCTTCGTAAAGCAGCTTCAAGCGAATCGGAGAGAAATCGAGGCAACGGCTCGCCTTCTTAACCGACGTGGAGTAAGCGCATCGAACTTTACCAGCCAAGATTCGGCTGTTGAAGCGCAGTTTCGAAGGATTGAAGCAGCGCAAAATCGAAATGCGGCGAACCCCGTCAGACAAGCATCTACGATTCTAAGGTCTGAGTCGCTCATCAAGAAACTAGAATCGAAGATCGATCAAGTACCTCCAGAAGAAGCCTTTGCTGCGCTTTTCGGTGGTGAATCTGGCCGTCGTCGCAATCGCCTTGAGCGCGCGGATCAACTAATCGCCCAAAATCCAGGGTTGGTTGGTCTTGAGTCGCGGCTCAAGGACCGCGCTCTCAGCGGTGACTTGGGCAAAATTTTTGACTTTCGTAGATTACGTTCACCGGAAGCTGCAACGCAGATCGCCTTCAGTGCTCTCGAAGGCGGCTCTCCGATCAGCCGAGTTTCTAACATTGGTGCATCGACCTTAGGAGCGGCTTTTGCTGGCGGTCCTGGTGCTCTCTTTGCTTCGACAGTTGCCACAACACTCGTTGAACCGCTCATTCAAGCATTCGAGTCAAAACGCGAGAAGTTCAGGGAAGCAGGGGAAGCTTATAGTGAAGCGATTCTTTCAATTAGCAGCACGTTGCACGAGTCGACGCAGCTCGTTTCTTCACAGACCGGTATCGCTCTCGGTCGTAATCAAAATATTGAAGGACAACTTGCCTTCAGAGAACGTCAAGCAGAAGGCATTCAGAAGGCTGTCAGATCTGAATTGCTGCCACTTGGCATAGGCGGCGCATCTGAAGCATCAATTGCTCGTTCAGTGACCGGTGCGCTTGCGCAGCGCGGCTTCGAACCTGACACTCGAACCATAGCATTAGGAGCACGAGCATTGGGTGGAACGGCTGCGGCTCTCAATCCATCACTGCTTTCTACTGGCAGACTACCGAAAGACATTGAAGACATATTGCTCGCACAAGGCAAAGGACGAAACACGTCTCTTGGTCAGCTTCTCCCAGAGGATTCATATCGAGCAATCCAGAACGCCCGCTCAAACTCTGACCTTCAAAAGGCATTCCAAACCTTGCAATCGTTCGGCGATGCATATTCCAAGTCAGGCAATCCGGTCGCAGTCAAGCAAAGAATCAGTGGACAAGAAGAGCTGCTGAACTCCGTCGGTGGTAATGAGCAATTAGCAGCTCAGACTGAAGCACTTCGCTATCGCGAACAAGTCTTGACTAGCGACAAAGATCTAGCAGAAGCGTCACGAAACCTTGGTCGTGTTTTCGGCTCTTTGGAAGGCGCCTCAATCAAGTTTCAGACTGGCTTAGAACAACTTGCGGCAAAACTCACAAATACGACTGTCGACGTTACCGGCTTCAAACCAGGCGGCGAGATTCCCGGAGTTGCCAAAGATATAATAGCCAAACTGACTGGCCAAAATTCTCAGGTTCTCGGACCAATTCTCGATCTCGTTACTCGATTGGGTGGCGGCAACAGTTCACCTCCACCGTTTAAGTCAGAGCAAACTGACAGCGGTAAACTCAGTTCAAGACTAAAAGCTCTCGGTCTTGATTCAGAGCAACAAACTTTCGATACGAAAAAGTCTCCATTTGCTCAGCTTGCTGGAGTCGAGCAGTCTATCAAGGAATTCGCCGGCAAAAAAGATCTAGCCGACCAAATTCCCTTTCTACAAGATCAGAGAGCGCGGCTGCTACAGGAAACCAGTAGTCTCCAAGCAAAGACACTACCTCCAACAGATGAGGGGAATCTGCGGCGATTAGGACTCGAAGGACGCTCCGATCAATCGCAGATTCGTGCTAGACAAGACCAGCTCAAAGCGACAAAATCGCTTGAATTAGGAGCATCGCCCGAGCGACTTGCAGAACTGCAAGGACAAGAGAAGCTGATCCAAAATCAAATTCTTGAGTTGAGAGCAAAAGGACTGGGGTATGCTCAGCAAGAGGCGGCGCTCTACGCCAAACGAGCCGGTGAAATTCGAGGCACTACCGATTTCAATACAGTCGCCGGACTTACAGAAGGCACAAAAGGCATTGCCGATGCGCTCCGTTTGCAGTTTGGTGCAGCAAAACGCGGCGGTGCATCGAGTCAACAACTTGGAGACATCTTCGCGCAGCGGCTAGCTAATGAAGATCTGGCGGCTCGTGCTCGCGGCGTTGCCATCCAAAATCGAAATGCCAATGTCAATCGAGAAAGTTTCGCCGGCCAAGAACGGGAGATTGAGAACAACAGATCCGGCAGAACAGCTTTCATTGAAGGTCGAGAAAGCCTGATTCGACAGCGACAAGCGGCGCTACAAACCGAACAAGATCCAGATCGCAGGCGTATTTTGCAGCAGTCAATTGAACAAGGGCAGAAGCAGAATGCAGTCGATAGAGTCGCGAATTTCCAAGATCAAAACAGGAAGGCAGTACTCCCAGCGGTTCGTGACAATGCTCAAGCTCAGTACAACATCACGCTTCGAAGCAGCGCAAACTTGATTGGTGACGAAATCGCCAAGCGGCAACTTCTCAACGCTCAACTTTCAGCATCAACAGTCGCTCTCCAGAACTTCAAGTCAGACTTGAATGCCAAAAAGAGCAGCGGTGTTGCAAGCATCGCTTCACAATTAAAAGAGCTTGAAGCGCAGGGGGTGAGCACGTCTGGGAGATTTGCACATCTGACTGACAGTCAACAAAAGGATTTGGAGCTGCGAGCAAAGGTCGATCAAGTGAATAGCGAAGCCCGAAAGTTCGGACTTGGCGAAGTCGCCAGCGATTTCGGTTTGCAAGACATTCCTTTCAATCCGGAGATACAAGGCAACACGCAGTTCAACGCTGAGGCAAGATTCGGCAAGGCTTCACTCCAAGATCAGAGACGCACGACAACACAAGATCTTCAAAACCTCCCCGATACCTTCCGACAAAAACGTGCGGATCTAACAATCAGAAGCAAAGCCTTTGAAAACCAGCTAGGAAACCCAGAAATCGGACCGGCTGTAGGTTCACCAGTACAGATTGAAGCACCTAAACCAGTCGAGGCGTCTCCATCTATCAATACACCCTTGACGTCTACTTTACCGAAGTCGGTTTTCGATGACAAAAATGTATTCAACGAACCGTCATTCGCCGCTCTTACACCGCCTCAATCTCAAGTAACCCCACAAGTAAACGTTCCCCCTCTCCCAACAGCGAAAGATGCTCCCGCTCTCACAATCCGGTCGAACAGCGCAGGCAACAACCAGACGGGCGGCGATAGTAGTAAAGACTTAGGACCAATAAAAGCATCTGTTGACGCAGTGACGACTTCTGTAAACAGGATGTCTGCGGCGGTTGAAAACCTGGCTCAAAAATTCGCCTAATTGTCGTAGCGGACCCCGTGCATGCGCGTGAGTGACTTAAAGTTCATCACTTCAGTCGGTCCACAAAAGCCCTCTTTCTGTGTCAAATTGAACATCTTAAGTGTCCAGTTGATCACAGGCACTGGCGTTTCTTCATAGAACGTCTTGAAACTGCAGCCGCCAACGTATTGTGAATAAAACACATGGCGTTTTATCAGTGGTGGTATTTTTTCTTCGTCTCCGTTGCCTTGAAGCTCGTCGAAATATGTCTTGAAAAATTGTCTAGCTTTTAGGAGACACCAATTCGTCTACATAAAGTCCGGCGCCCAGCCAGAGCATCTCAAACACAAATTCTTTTGCTGACGGCCAATGAGCATCTTGAATATCTTCGTAGGTCAGTTGCGGTTGCGAAGACAGTTCTAGTACCAGATTCAAAAGCTCTAAGAGAATGTACGGTGCAGACCGGCTTGACTTATATTGCCTCTTTGTCCAATCTTCGGCGCTTTCGCCTTCCTGACGAAACAGCCGGCGATGCTCAAGAATACGGTTAGCACGCTCCTTGTATTTCTCTGGCTCTTCGCCTTCCATGGCAGGTACTTTGGCATGTTCTGAGTATTTCGCTCGAACCTCAGTGAGTCGATCCAGAATCAGATCTGTTGCCTTCAATGTGAAGACTGTTCCGTGAATGGCGACCTCTCTCGCGCCAAAATTGTGTTTCCACAGCTTGACTGGGTTTTCTCTAGGATTTTCGTATGGATTTTCAGGTAACGGCATTCAAACTAACCTCGGTGAGAATAAGTAGATAAACAGTCAGCATTACTGGTTCAGCAGTCGCGCGGCTTCCCTGGCTGTTTTGTAGGCAACAATGAAATCACCCAACGCGATAGGGTCTCGCTTACGATCTGCATATTCCGGCTGCGAATAGAACTCGACCAAGCGACGGCTAACTTCGGTGCGGTCACCACCAACCAGTAGAGCGATAAACGAAACACTTAGATCCGCATATGCGCCACGAGACGAGATTCGCCGCCGTTTGTACTCGTGCATGACCATCTCAATTCTTGTCCTACTAAACCCGATGTCCAGAGTCTAGAAATTCCTTTCAATTGATCAAAATCGGCTCGGTATTTTTCGATCAATATGAGGTAAAAATCGGTCACGGAGATGCAATTTCTCGCGGCCAAACCCTCAAAACCCAAACCAAGTCGAGGTCTTTCTATATTTTGGGTTGGCAATGAAGAGTGAGCAAAATACTACAAATCGCTGATCATGAACATGCGCGGAGAAAATAAAAAAGATGGCTAGACGGAAGGCAACTAACTTGGAACTGGTATCAGAGGCCAAACAGCTCACGGCTGCTCAGTTGAGTGATCTGCAAATCGCTCTGGCACGATTCGACGGTAACCTTGTTCTCGCGCAGCAAGAGTTTCACTTGATGCATTCAGCAGTTCGTGTGACGACTGAGACTGTGGCGGCTGTGCTGGCTAAGTATCGTACTGTGATCGAGCAGAAGAAGTTGCAACTATCTGAACTCAACCCCTTACTCAGCAGGTCATTTCGTGACCAAATGTGTTGGTTGATTTTTAAAAATGCGGCTGAAATCAGGCCTCGTCAATGGAGAAAAGACGCCACCGGCGCTCTGCAGGCCATTGAAACCGACGATACCCAAACAATGCTTGAGGTTCTGAAATTGTTGGCCCGAAATGACATCGACGAAGCGACCATTAAAGTCGACGACTCGGCTTTTCCCGCAGCTCGGAAGATGATAGACGGCAGCGGCAACACATATTGGCAGACTGATATGAAATCTGGCGTCAAGTTCAAAAAGAGCGATTACGCATAAATTCCGCACTGAAAAACAAATCCTAGGAGATCAAGAAACAAATGGACGAAGTTAAGAAGCTGCTCAATGAGCAAATAGGAAGTAATAAGATGCTTAGTCTGCTTGTTGAAATGCAATCGATAAGTAACAACCAGTTACTCGAAGCAATCGAAGAGCAGCGGCAGGCAATTGCCGCTTACATGCTTACTGTAAAAACGCAAGAAGAGTGTTTTAGAAAGGAGCAGGAGGAGATCCGGCAATTGGCGAAACTAAACCAAGCGCAGCTCAAAGCATTTCTTGATCAGTCGAACAAATTGCTCGGCAAATCAACTGATGAAGTTGTTGTTGGACTGGCCAATTCCCATCTTAAAAGCAAAACGCTGACGGAAGAGGACAAGGCGAGGCGGGACCGAGAAGGCAGTGACTTCTACAAATCACACGCAGAACGGATCGTCAGCCAATAAAAGCCAGGAGCAACAAATGAACAAAGACGAACTTGAGGCTTACAGACAAGTACTAGACCTCCAGAAACAAACACTAGAAGGCTTTGAATCCGTATTTGCCGGATATAAAGAGATCCTGGATGCTAGTCGAGAGGTTTTCGAACTGCAAAGGCAGGCGTTCAACTTTTATATCGAGCAGTTCGACAGGCGCAAAGAGGAACTAGAGCATAGCCATACTGAAACCCGGCAATTGGCACTGCAAAGTTCAGCTCAATTGAATGCGTTCATCACTCAAACAAACAAATCACTCGGCATATCGCAGGTCGAAACGGACAGCCATCAATACAAGTAGCCAACCGGCGAACTGCTACAAAAGGTGCGAATCAATGGAAACGCACCTCTTACCAATCAAGTACATAGAAAGGATCGCCAGAACCAACACCCGGCGATACGACAATAAACCACCAGGCAACACCGGCTCGAACGGCGGCTCCTCTTAAATACCATCCACACACACCAAGCGATTCATAGATAACAACGTGATCTGATTCCACGGTTATTACTGGTTAGAGAATCCATCACATACGTATACGCATCAACTAGTCGCTTCGAATAATCGTTTGGAATACTCGGTTAAGTACTCGCTCAAATGATCTCTCAAATACTCGGTTAAATACGGGCCTCTATTTAAAAACCGACACCTGATTCCCAAAACCAAAAAAAAACGCATTAATGGCTATTATTGACTATTTTGTGTCAATAATTCGTGACCAGGCTGTTAACCCGCTCTACGTTGAGTTTCGATCCAATAATAGTCACTAAATACGGTGCACGCTTCTATGGCAGGTGAAACCGGCTCAGCAAGCCGGTTCCAGGCGTCATCTCGTTTTAATTGGCACTTAGAGACACTCTATGTTATTCCGTGGCACTTTCCAGTGCTCTACTCTCTAAATAAGTAGAGGAATCCGTGTGGCGGCAACTTTGAAAAAGAAGAAAAGAAAGGAAGAACCCGTTGAGAATTCAGAGTTCTGGCGCATCCGCGACTTCTGCCACGAACTGGGAATCAGTTTGACGGAGTTTCACCGGATGCGAAGAGACGGGCTCCTGCCACCGAGTTACCTGATCGCAGGTAAGCCAAAAATGCGACGGTTCTTGCGGAGCGAAGTGATCATGTGGCTGAAAGGCGAGCTATCGCTGCAAGAGATATTCGAGGAGCCGGACGTCAATCCTCCAGGTACAGAATAAAAGGAGCAAACAATGCCAATTTACAAAACACATGAAGATTGGAGTTGCATGTCTGCATACAACTTGATCATCACTCTCGCTTGGGCAGCAACCGAGCAGCGTATCGATCCCAATTCAGAAGCAGTCAAATCAATCCTTGAACAGCTCGCCAAGCCGTTCGAAGGCGAAAAAGAGAGTTGCACGGAGTGTCAGATTGGACCGACTCCACAAGAGCGATTCATTGAATTCTTGAAAGACGAAAGACAGTGGCAGACTAATGCTCAACACATGTGCGGCTATCGGTAGCAGAAACACAACAAAAAAAAACTGGAATCAACAAAGGAGACACAACAAAAATGGCTAAGCAGCTAACACCAAATGGAAGTTCGAAAATGTACATCGTCGTTTGCGACAAACCCGGCTTGAGATTTACACACGAGGCATCGAGCCCCGGATGGCTGAAACTCAAAGAAGACGAAGCACATGGTCGTCTACGACGAGTAGCCCCAGACATCAAAAATCCGAAAGCGGGAGATCTTATGACTGTAGAAATGCTCAATGAGATGACACACCGATTCGATGAGCACGGCGAGTACGTGACCACTGATAAACAGCTTGCAATTGCAGCTTTCAATGCGGCACGAGGGTCAGATCGATTTGCTAGGCTCCATTCGACAAGCCTGCCAATCGAAGATAAGCATCTGATCGAGATTGGACGGCACGAAACCGGCTACCGTCCGCCACAAGCGTATGGCCCTAAGAAGTGGCAAGGTTATGCTCAAGACGAGCAGTTCGGCTACTAAATCCAAAGCTTGATTCGCATACTTCCCGTCTGCGAATAAAGACTGAACCGCCTTCCGTCTTATTCCGGAGGGCGGTTTTGGTTGAAGGGCAAAAACAATACGAAAAGTAAGATTCACGATGACAAAAGGACATCGGTTAATCTCTCCTGGCAGATTTCTGGGTCAAATCGCTAAGGTAAATGCGATGCCCTCACAGATTACCGCCATCCAGAAAAGGACTAGAGCAAACAAGCCGAAGTTGGCATACGGTGATACGTTGTACTTCGCCTTCTCGGCTTCCCAATCAACTTTCTTTTCGCCTGGCCAGTAAAGATCCTTACTCATGATCTACTCCTGTTGCTGATTCAAGCGGTAGTTCGTGCTCTATCAAAACCAGATCAGCCCACTCGCAGCGCTCCGAATCACAGGAAGGATTAGTGCATTTTCGATGCAGGATCGAGCCGGTCTCCTTCGCACCTTCCGGCTTACATCGCCAGCAATAGTAGATCCAGAACTTCCGCTTTCTGTTCTTCGAGCGCGGCGATAGCTTAAACATCCTTACCAAATCCGCGAAATCTTTCGGCTGAGAGCTGGGTGTACAGCGTCGTATGCTGAATGTTGCGATGCCCGAAGTAGGCTTGAATTGAGCGGGTGTCATAACCCTTATTCGCGAGCTGATAGCCCTTCGCGTGGCGCAACATGTGCGGATGAACCGGGAAAGTTATTCCGGCGACTTCGCCGGCTCGGGCTACTAGAGTACGAACATGTCTTGTGCTGATCGGTCCGCCCCGCTCGGTGCTGAATATGAACGGTGAGTTCGGATTGTCTCGGCGCAGTTGTCTGAGTATGCGAAGCTCATCACCTTCGAGGAAATGCACTGATGCGTCGCCGTTCTTTACTCGGTTCACATGCAGCTTGGCTGAGGTGAAGTCAACCTGCTCCCACTTCATATCTGTAAGCTCACTCACTCTGAGAGCATGACGGTACGCAATAAGAATGAGCGCGCTATCCCTATTTCCATATCTGCCAACCTTCTTTGCTGCATCTCGGAGCTGTTGTACTTCCTCTGGCAACAAGTATTCTCTCTCTCTTCTATCGCGGTTTCTCGGCTTGCTCGGTGGCGCGTTCTTCAACTTAGCCGTATTCAGTCGTTGGGAGGTGCGGTACGTGATCCCATCCGATGGGGCTAAAAGAGTCAAATGTCTAACGGTCTTAGCCGTGTTGGGTCCTTTTGGGCTGAGTTTCCGGTCAATGGTTTTCATGGCATCTACTCCTGCGAATTGTTAGCGGCATCTGGTTAGTAAATGAAAGCAAAGAAAAGGCGATCCCCCAATCAACATGTCTGTGGAGGATCGCCCGGATCAAACTATATAAGTACGCGGCGAAGTGCTCGCTCAGTTTCCTTCACTCGACGCCATGCGGCACAAATTGCGGACTGCGGCGCCGTGTCTTTCGAATTCTCAATGAACTCCTTTTCACCCTGTGCATATAGACCGGCGGCTTCCAGCAGCACATCAAAGTCGAAGTCAGACAATCGGACAATAGAATCGCCGCGGTTGATAATTACAAAACCATTCGCGCGGTTGCTTTTGATACATGAAGACGCGGCTCTATTAGGATTCGCATCCTTCTTGCTGGTCTTACCTTTGTTCAAACGAATAGTGAATTTGCGCATGTGAGAACCTCCATGCAATCGCTGGCGGCAACTGCATCTGTGAGTGAAGTGATATCGAGAAACGTATCAACAATATACCAATGTATCCACAATCGATCACGTATTGCACACTACCAAAACGTAGATCCTGTCGCTATTTTGATTAATTCTCTAACACTGCCCACGGTATCAATTATTGGCTATTATTGAACACTAATTATGCCGTCTACAATTCAGACATGCGAATCAGACTAGTTCGCGCTGTGCATGTAAGCCGCTCGTGTTATGCGAAGCGGCTTCCGTGTAATTAGAGAGCATAAAGTCTCTTGGGCATCGAAAGCCACTGAGGAATAGCCATCCTTATCAGAGGATGGCTTAGCCGATTGAGTTGCTACAATTACTAACGAATCTTTGGCTTAAAGACTCGCTAAGCAAAAGCCATCCTTAAAACGAGGATGGCTTTTGGTTGTTAGCTGTCGAATGCTCTATAATTTAGATGCTTTGTGAGCAGCAGGATGACCGTCTATCAAAGGGCGGTCATTTTGTTTCGATCCTCTTTTTTTATTCGTCTTTTCAAACAGCGACGGGCGTCTGCCTTCGAAAAATCCGCCCCGATTTTAGACCTTTTGGCACCATATGTAGTATCAATATGAATGAACGTAAAAATTCGGGAACCTAGAAAAAATCCCGGTTCAGGATTTCGATAAAACTGGTCCAAACCTAAATTCTTAATTCATTACTTTGACGCCATTGATCAATCCGAGCAGATATCTAAAGGCCGCCTTGCAACCGAAAGAACGACGTGGGATTGAACCATGCAAGCCATACAATCGGCTTTGTTTCATCAGCTGGATTTCTTTGATTCGCAAGATACAGTAAATGCAGTCGCACCGCACTTCAGGATTGAAAGAAAAACAATACAGACAGAGGGAGCATTAGTGATGAAAACAGATCCGTTGGCAGATCTCGAAAGACTGGCGAATCTTAAAGAGAAGATTCGGAATGCACACATTGAATACATGATCGCTATATCAGTTCGAAAAGTCGCTTACTCCAAAATAATTCAAGAATCGGAATCAACCTCGAACGAGATAATCACTGAGCTGGCATTACGAAATGCCCAATATGAGCTGATGGAAACACTGAATTCCGAAGATTTTGAGCGACACAAGGCAATGTTTCAAGCACACAATCACAACTGGGCGGTAAGAGAATTAACAGCGCTTAGAAACTGCTTTGCGGGTGCACTGTTTGTGGATTTGGACAATCTCATTAAGGGCTTATCCAGCATCGTCAACAAACAATGTGCAGAAGCAAACATTGGCATCGAACCCGTCAAGCATAAACAGGCGGGACGTGCCATTACAAATAACGTCAGGCTCGGAGCCGCTATTTGGGCAGCAGGAAATAATTTCAGACACTTTGAGAATTGGCCCGGTACGCCTGACGTGCAGCCCGAGAGAACGGCAATCGGTTCAATTAACATCTTAAGGGATTTACTTGATTTCGAATGTTTCAATTGGAATGTGTGTGGAGAGGTTCTAGCTCTCATCGCTAAAGGTCGTAGCGTTGAACAATTGTTCGAAGACTTTCAGCAAATCGGACGAGATCTTTGTGATGTGCCACTCCAGACGCTCGATAAGCACACCGAGAGGCTTCTCATCCAAGTCAAGAGTGAGGGGTTGGTAAACGAAGAACATCAAAAGATGCTCGCGGCGAACTCGATTTAGATAATTCAGACCGGTCTAAAGCAAGCAGATCGCTTAATCGCGGTCTGTTTTCTTTTAGGCGTACACATCTGCCGTCGCACATCTGCACAATTCCACATTTAGAACTTAAATGTCTGCCGGTACGATGGAAATACTTACCAGAGGTGTTCCAACATGCATTATCCAGCCGTTTTCTGTCTTTATGAGGTTGAGCCTCGCTTTTATGCTTGTCTCGTCGCTGGCCAGTTGCAGCCGCGAGAATCACTAGACACCGAATGTATTATCGAAGCTGACGATGGCGCTCATGTCATCGAGCTGATAGAGAAATTCCCGGCTCTGGCATCATGGCACCTTGTAGCGCTGGAAGATGTTTATCCCAAGGCTGTTTTGCCTCAGTACGCTACCGTGAAGTCGACGACCTGATATTCGACTTGATTGATATCCTCATAGCGCGTCCAAGCGAAAGTACTCGTTTGAGCCGGCAGTTTACCGGTCACCTTTCGGAGGACACTGCTCCTGTTTCAGGACTTACGGTATAGATGTTCGCATAGATTTTTGATTTGATGTCAGGTCCGAACTTGTATTCGGATGTGTTCTCCTGCCCGGTGTAAGCCATCAATGGCCCAGCAGCTTGCGGACTCAATTTTTGATAAGAAACTGAGCCGTCAACGTCAGGAACATTCATCCCCAGAAATTTGTATGAATCGATTGGCTTAATGACTGATGATTGCAAGAATTTTGCGGGAAAGCCATTCTGATCTGTGAAGACAAGCTTGTCGGTAAAAATCACAACCGGAGCAACATCTTTTGAGTCTGACTGGTCGATAACATTTCCACTCGAATGGAGGTTGCTAAAAGTTTCAGCCGTGTTTTCGTAGGAGAAATCTCCAACAGTCAAGAAAGTTTTTGACTTTGCTGCGTCCTCCATCTCTGTCGTGATTGACTTGCCGTCAATCGGAAATGGCGTGACGTAGTTGACTGACATTACAGCGGCTTTTCCTTTTGACCCTTCAAAGATGCGTAGGTCCGTTATATTAATCACCAGACCGCTCCCAACAAGATCTGTGTATGTGTAAGTCGGATCTCCAGTGAAGCAAATGGTTTCATCAGTTGTACTGTGTGCACCCACGACTGTGGTTGAATGACACCCGGCATCAGAATAGGCAACCGAACTAGTAGCAAGAAGTGAAATAATCGGTGATGTTGTTACTGCTGCATTTTCGTAGATAAGCGCTCCGACTTGATTTGCATTGTTGTATGACGATGCGTCGACAAGCGGGACCTCAAATGTAGTTACTTCTTCACCTTCAGTATCAGTCGCTGGGTAAACAATCAAACCACTAGCAGTGCCGAAGGACGAACTTTGAATTATCTTCTGATACTCGCGTCTCCCACCGAGAACTACGTCCGGCTCACCGGAGTAAGGCAACGGACAGCCAGTTGAAGCAACATACCGATCGAATACGAAAGCAGCTCCTGTAGAAGCCGACGAATTGAACCCAAAACACAGATCGAGTTTATCGCCAAAGAGTTGAACTTGCGGAACGAGGATATCTCCGCCGCCCACAGGTGACGCGCTAGCTTGAGGTTGATCAGATCCGGGAATCAACGTGTACAGAAAAGCTGACGATGCAGAACAAGATATGCTGTGAACAACTCCCGAGAAGTCAAAGGTTCGTCCGTAGGTCGATGTTGTACCGGGTTGGGTCGACGGCAACGACGCGAATGCACTGCCTATCGTGTTGAAAATTTCCTTCGAAGAGAACCCAAACTTGTAGCCGCCGTTAATGGCATCAGGCACGATTTTGAAATTCTTGTAGAGAACCGCTACTGTACCTACCGCTTGGTTTGATCTGACATTCCAGAATGGATCGTAGTCAAATGCATTAATTGACAGATGTAATACCAGATTTTTTTTGTTGTTTGCGAAGCAGGCACCCAGAACAGCGCTGTTTTGCCAATTCCTCGAATGCGAGTTGGCCAGTGTGATCAGGTCTTCAACTTCAGCCTTCAGGCTACAAATCTTCGACTTAGTAGCATCGTAAAGATACAGCACATGAACTCTGAAATTCTCGGCATCAGTTTGCTCCGATGGCTTGTTCAAGAGCAGAAAAATACTTTTCCCGATCTCTTCGTCTTTTGCTCGATAAGCTTCTTCTATCTGAACTGCGTTTGATGTACCGAGCGCGGCTACGGCGTCTAAAGGTTGAGGATTGCCGCTGATTATGTTTTGGAAGACCTGTCCACTTGGGGCGACAACAGCCGGACGGGACGAATCAAGCGCAGGGTTTTGAGCGAATAAGCTAGGATTTTCCGCTATTGTGTAGCTCTGTCCGAGAAATGTTCTATTTTCTGTAGCGCGCTGTTGCTCAACTTTGCTCAAGTACTTTTGGAACTTGAGCCGCAAGAATTGCTGTACTTGGTTATTGAAATAAAGAGACATCAGGGTGGCTTCCTAGCACAAAATCAGTGTGCAGGGAGTATGGAGATAGTCTTACTGAACGCTATTCCAAAAAACTGCCTTGCACGCTCTTCCGCTTCGTCAAGCTGAGATTCAGATAGCAGAGTTTTGAGTCGCTCGAATATATCGGCATCATCTAGCAAATTTGTCCGGCCTAAGCTCACGACGACTTGATACCACATCCAGGCGGATGAAGCGTGAGCCGAAAACCTACCGCTTTCACTGGCAATCAAACATGCCTGCGCCATGATGCAAATAAAAACCGCAGCGTCTTCAGGATGTGATTTATAGAGTTGGCGAAGAACTGATTCACCATCCGCGGCCTTCGCGGCTTCTTTGAAGTAAACGGCGGCCACCATATGCTCGATTGGCACATTCAATTCGCCGCGCTCATAAATACGCGCAAGCCTCAAACTAGCCAACAAGTTGCGCTCCTCGCGTGCCATCTGGAACTGGAAGAGGGCTTGGGCAGTTTGTCCCTCACGCTCTAGCTTAAGTGCTTTCAGGTAGTGTTCTTCGCCGTTCGGAATCTTTACGCTCGTCATTAGCCCATCCATCAAAGGTCTCCACGGTTCGAAGAATAGGAACTATTGACCGGATTTGCTGAAACGGAGATCATGTATGGTCAAAGACATCAGAAAGGATTTGTGAATGAGTCACAAGAAGTTCGCAGGCTCACCGGTAAAAGTCGGCTTTACTATCGTCAAACACGACGGCTGCCTCTGGCATCTCATCAATATCGACGAGAGCAAAAAATACCATTGGCTGGAAGTCGTCGAAAACAAAGATGGCACTTACTGCTGCACACATCCGAATCGAACGATGATCAGTGACTCGCCGCTGAAAGACGTGTCTTAGAGACTTCTAGGGACGCTGAGGCGCTACAGCAAATACAAATTCACCAGCGTCATCACCACCAAATGAACCGAAGCAGGGATGAGGACTTAAATCTGATACGTCTCGTAAAAGGTGCTCGAATGTCAAATACTGTTCACTTGGTCCTTCGTTTCGTAATGCTTCGAGAATGCGGGTAGCAAATGGTGAATGATTTGAATTAAGTGAATCCGCATCTGAAACGTTCTGGTCGGCACTTGCTGCTAACAATTTACGAGTCTTGCGAAAACCACAGTCGGCTAAAAATTGTTCCAGAGGCTGTTTAGTTCTAGTTCTCGGTCCTCGCGATTTTTCGCCCCTGCAATGTTTGGCTATCGAATCAAGAAATGTGCCACCTTTGCATACGTCTAGACAAACAAGCACATGCTGGCAATCGATATGATCAAGTGATTGTTGGAGCCACGGGAAATCAACACAAGAGAATGTGTTATCGGCTCTTGAGTTGGAAGCGATTAAATATCCAATGCCATGCTTAACGTCCACCATCCCATGTCCGGCAAAGTAAACTAATAATTGATCTGCTGGCTTATAAGTAATTGCAGCGTAATCGTCTAAGACCTGTCCAATCTGCTGCTGTGTAGGATTTGAAACGACTTTTACTCGCCAACCGTACAAATGCTGAAGTTCATTGCTGATAGATTGTGCGTCACGGACGGGATTGTCTAATCGTCCAAAACTTGGATCCTGATAGGTATCCGAGGCAAAGAAAAGAGCGTAGTTGGTTCCAATCATAGGACTTGCAGTCGCCGGCTTGACAAAGGTTTCATCCCTTTTGAGATCTCTCGTGGGAACAACCGACGTGCTCGGCGCAGTTTGGCTACGATTAGCTGTTGAACCAACTGAAGTAGCTGGGGCCGTTTTACTCGTAGGAAGCGACGCTAGTAAACGCTCTGCCTCGGGATTGCGGTGACCAGCAGAAAAACTAATAGCCTGTTGATATTGTTGAGCCGCCAGACCGAAATCACCACGCATCTGAAGAGCCTGACCCAGACCAATGTGGTTCTCTGGCAATAGCGGTTTTTCTTTTAGTGCTTGCTCCCAACCCGATACAAGAGCATCGCGTACATCTGGATCATCTGCTTTAAATGCAACTGCTTTCTCATACGCTGCTATCGCACTACCTGAATCACCATTCATTTGAAGCGCTTGTCCCAATTTCAGTTCAATTTCAGCGCTGTCAGTTGCGCGTGCAGCGGCTCTATATTCTGCGATTGCCTTATCTGTTTGGAATCTCACGCGGTACACATCACCGAGCTTAATGTGGATTTTTGGATCATCTTTTAGTACCAGCGCGGCGCCGTATTCAACAATCGCGCCAATAAAATCTCCGCCAAGTCGAGCTTGATCACCAAGCATAACTCGATCCGCAAAGGATTCAGGGTCTTTTCCCATAATACGGATAATGCCTTCGACATTACCTTGCGTAGTCATGTTACTGGGGCTCAAGTAGAACGACTTGTGAAATTGTTTCAGAGCTTCGGGGGGATTGTTTCTGAGCCGTAACCCGTAATTATTTAGCGCGATGGCTAAGTTGTCGCGAGCGAGCTTATAGTTCGGGTCCAGCTTCAAAGCAGCTTCGAATTTTTGAATTGCCAACGGAAAATCAGCTGAGTTGATAGCTTTAACGCCATCATTGTTTAACGAAATTATCTCTCGGTTTCTAAAATACTTCTTGGCTCGCGCGTTACCAGGATTCAATCTCAGTGCGGCTTCGTACTTCTGCTTCTCTGTCGTGTCGTCGCCATTTTTGCCAGCGGCTTCAGCTTCGTCGCAGAGCTTCTCATCCGTCGAAAGCGAAGAATCGGCAACTAGCAGCAGTTTCGGTGGAGAGACTTTCACAGTGTCGGCTTTAGAAGCCAGACTGACTGACAAGGAAATACCGAGTTGTACGGCAATTAGGAGTGCAGCCCTAGTTCCTGTAACTTTGCTCACAGGCTCGTTCCTCAAAGCTCAGCCTTTCGTATTGTACCCGTGAGTGGTGAGCTAGCACATGAAATGAAGAATCGACACGCCAATAAGCCACCTACTGCTCCTCTTTGAGTTTTCACCGAAAGGATTCACTGAGCAGGAAAT
Source organism: Candidatus Melainabacteria bacterium (assembly GCA_003963305.1). Taxonomy (NCBI): domain Bacteria; kingdom Bacillati; phylum Candidatus Melainabacteria; species Candidatus Melainabacteria bacterium. The sequence goes on from RXJR01000034.1 coordinate 57,161, forward strand.
ATTCTCTCCTTCTGGTTGCCGATGAACTTGGTGCTCACGCCATTCGGATGTGTAAATATGCGGACGGTATCATCAGCGTTTGAAGACAAACGCAAACCTGATTGCCGCTCAACTTCCCAAGCTCCGTTAGTTTCGAATGTATATAATCTGCCTGTCGGCAATTCAATCATTCGTGTGCCCGTTGGAAGAGTCATCGTCAGCATACCGCCTGGCTTTCTCTCTGTGAAGATGTATTCGCCGTTACCGGTCGGGATATGACGCTGAATCAAGCCATTGTCGAATTCTTTGACTACCGTGCCATCTGCTTTTGTTGTCACCATGCTGTCACCGATTCTGGTTTGAAAAGTGCCTTCGCCGAGATCCGTCATGACCATGTTTTTGCTGGCCAGAGTTTTTTCAGCTATCTGAGCAAGTTTGCCTTCAGCCATGCGTGTTCCTAAAGTGAAGCCGGGCCCTAATGTGGTGGAGCATAAAAGGAGTTCGAAGGCAGGTTTGCCCAGTTCGTGAGCGAAGATTCGTTTCGCGTTCAGTTCTTGAGTTGGATCGTTCCAGGCTGCCTTGCAAGCATCGAAAAGCCGAGCATTCCGAACCCAAGCTTCCTTCCGCGGTGCGTCGTCTTCGAGCAACATCGATCCAACTGTTATAGCGAGCGCGGGCAGAACAACTTCAGGAGCAGCCGTACACACTGCGGCTGTTGCTGTAGTCATCAGCATGTCTTTGGCCACAGTCCCGGCAAGACTGGCTGGATCTTGGGCACGTCGCCAGATTTCATTAAATACACCTTCTCCTGTGCCATTACATACGATGCTAACTTCACGTCCTACTTTATCTACGAATGTGTCCTGACTCACTTGGTTTACCTCGTGTTTGTCTGTACGCGGCAATGGCGCTCGACAGACATCAATTCCTGTGCAATGCAGAGACTCTACAGGCTAGATTTGGCAAAATCCGGGCATCAGACCACTGCCTTTTGAGCTAAGCAATCACGCCAATCCGTGTCATGATCATTGCCGCCAACGCCAATCGTAAAGCATGGCCTCAAGGGCTCGCTCCACGTCTTCAGGTTGTTTTTCTCGAAGTAGTTTTTCAAAGGACTCATTGACTTTAGTTTGCTGCTTTGCAGAAAGAGGTAATGAGAACGCTTCTTCAGCTCTTTTAATAGTCCATGGTCCCCAAACAGGATCTTGAACGTGTTGACCCACTTTGAAGCAGCCTTTTTCAAAAACGTGACTGCCCTTCGGCCAACCAGTTGCAATTGGAGGACTAATAGGTGACCAGATACAAATACCAGCCAAGAGAGAATAAACATAGACTTTGTGTCCGCTGTACACCAACGTTCCATCAACAGATCGGAGTAAATAACTGTGATATCTAGATGGAAGTTTTAAATCATTTGGTTTGTCAGTCAGACTAGTGAAAAAGAACAATTGGTGATGATACGGTCTAATTCGGTTTGAGATTCCCAGCAGGTATAAACGCCACTCCTCAAATGCATTGGCTACCGGCACATAAGCTGTAGGTTCTCGCTCCTCTAAGCCATCGATTGTGGCAGCTAGAACCCTCCAAGAAATAGAAATCACAAAATTGGCAAACCAATTGCTGTAGTCAAATTTGAGAAAGCTACTTTTATCTTCTTGGAATGGTCTAAATACTCGTTCAGCAAATTTCGATTCCCAGCCACTGAAAAGTGATTCGCAGTCACTGCAAAGCATCGGCAATCTCGTCGTGTCTTCCTCACGGCGGTTTGGAGTAGTAGCTGCTCGAAAGTATGCTGTTCCAGTGTCTTTTAGCCACCGTCCGACAAACTTTGGAAACAGATGGCTGTTCTTAATCGGAGGTTTCTTCTGACAGAGCATACAAATCGAGCCCAATTTGGGAATTTCAATTTGCGTATTTCGCTCAGTTCGCATAATCACCGAAGTTCCAACCAGCCAAAAACGGATTCAAATGACAGCGAACCCTTTTTGTGAACAACTATGCATCAACCCAGTTTACTGATGGACTATTTTTGCCAGTGGTCAGAAAATGACTTGCAATCGTTTCAAACAGATCGAATGGAAGACAGGCTTTACCGTCAATCTCAGTTGCCTCGCCGCTCACAATAAAGTCATGCGTTTCTTCTACGGTAGGTTTCTCTGCCTGCGCGACTAAATATGGCGGCTCGCCGTCCGTGCTGCTGTACTGAGCGAACGCGAGTGAACCATCGATCCCGAATGTCAATTTAAAGCCGTTTTCACCAACTAGTTCACCGGAAGCTGGCTCGGCTTTTTGAAGTTGATGGAGAAATGCAATCAACTCGCTGCTCGTTTGGAAATGACGTTCAGAATGTGGCGAACGAGAGAAATCAACAAATTGAACTTTCATCGTGGCTCTCCAACAAAATTTCTAACAGCGCCGCTTGGCATGTGGACTTCTAGCTTACTTCCGGGAGGAAGCATTCTAGGTATTAGTTTTTCACATGAACTGCAAATCTCGTTGTTATTTATGTAAATCTTCGCTTCCTTAATGCCGTGCTGAATCATGTGCGCAATCGCATGCCCCTCTGCATGTGTTTTCGTAATCAAATCGAACCCCCGGCTTTGCGCAGGCATTGATTGAGCCGGCCCTTTTCTGCCACTCAGAACATCTAGCTCTTGCCCATCAGCTACGAGTATGCCAGCGGTTTTATCGCTGTCACGCATTCGTTGCGGAAGTCTCTCGAAATACGAACGGTCAACGGAATTGCAGCTTTCCGAGATTTTATCAGCGGGTCGGCTTAAGCCGTCTTGGTCACCAGCTTTCGACAAGCGAATATAGTCTGAGGACTGCACTTTCTTTCCACTGGCAATACAATGTTCTAGCTGAGTACCAAAAGCTTGCTTGGTTTCTTCCATCTTTGAAAACAATGCATCAAATTTGGCAGCTATCTCCTCCAATCTGCAAGAACCTGAGGCTAGAGCCGCCGCTTTACCAAGTGCGGCTGCTACTGCAATTTGAGTTCCCTGATCGAATATGTCTTTTACTTGTTCTGCCGGTGTTTGACCAGTGAACTTATCGATTGCTTTTACGATGCTTTGAGCCGGGTCTGTGACAAGGCGAGCATAAGCCGCGCTGTCATTGTTCGATTGGGCGCCTATGTCATTCAGGTCATGCTGCACGCCCTCATAACCCTGTTTAACCGACTGCGTAAGCGGCTCATACTTCGTCTGCAATTCGCGAAGCTTATGGGCGAGCCTATCGCTGTTTCCTTCAGCCAAAGACGGATATGTAATCGCCTCGTAGCCGATTTGAAGATCTGCGACTACTACCGATGCGACATCAGCGGCTACTCCGACTCCAACTTCACCAATTGCGGATAACTTTTTGAGCCCTTCGCCAATTCCAGCAATAGCGCATTGAGGCAGCCCGTCATATTGAGTCGACAGCGATTGGTTGAATGTGTCATTGCAGACGGCTCCGAGCCTGAAATAATTGGAGCCAGGCGCCCAAGCGCTTTGCGCCGCTTGAGACATACCGCTTTCCGCCTGTGCTGGTGGTGCTGGCTGGCTCTTTTCAGTAACTTCTGCTGGCATGTCTGAATCCAATCCCTGGAGCTTGAATCAGACATTACGCATTTGATTTGGCATGCTGTTGGCAGAACTCGACGAGCCGAAGGAGTTAATCTAGGACCGATTAAGGTTGAACCTGTCTTCCACTACCATTTATCGTTAGGCGCTATTTCAATCATCAGCGCTGAGCTAAGTGCGACGGGGACTGGGAACTCTGGGAACTTATAGACACTATGAATGTCCCGTCATTACAATTGAGCGTCCGATATTGAATCTAATCTGTGTAAATTAACCATTCTTGTGGCTAATTTTGGCTGATTCTTATCCACCAAGGCTAGAATTCCTATCATAAATCTCATAAAATGCAAGGGTAGCCGCGATATTTTAATTCTCTGTTCCAATCTGTTTAGGCCGACTTGCCATGCAAAGAGCGATTGACATAGCTAATGCCATCATTCTTCTGGGCGTGAAGAATCAGCTTCCCGTTTCACAGACGAAACTTCAGAAGCTTCTCTACTATGCTCAAGGGTACTACCTTGCCTTTGAGGACGAGCCCTTACTTGACGGTGAGTTTAAAAAATGGCCTTTTGGTCCTGTCCACATTCCTGTTTATGAACAATTCAAACTGTATCCCGGCAGTTGTTTGACACAACCTAGCCCTAAAGGTGGATTGTGTGTTGATGATACAATAAGCCAGTTTCTCCAGGCAATTTGGAAGAAATATGGCAGCTTTAGCGCTTCTAGATTGTCGGATATGTCTCATCGTGAGGCGCCGTGGATTGAAGCTCAAATGTATGATGTGATTCCAAACACGTCTATTCATAACTACTTTAAGTGGGTTGTTAGTGAAGGACAAAGAAGAAAAAGTCAGCAAAGTGGACGGCAACTCGCTGAAAAAGCAGTTGCCGGCGGAACCACAGGCTAGGAGTCAACGAAAAGCGGAGTTGATTGAAGATGCCGCTGATGGTAACGCAGCGGATGATACATCTTCGTCGGGAGATGAAAAAGTAGGTTTAGCGCCGGCTCCAAAGACGTACGATCCTGATCTGCAGCGTTATGAATACTTAGATGTTCACATCTCTGCTTTGCGAGAAGACACTCAAACAAGAAAAGATCTGTTGAGGCAATTATCAACTTTGCTCAAAGTCTGGCTTTGTTTCGTGGCAGTTATCGTGATACTGGATGGGTGCAATGCAAGCACAGCAAACTGGAATTGGGCTGGCAAAATTCTTGATCAATCGTTCAACTGGCATTTTGTGTGGGGCGGCTTTAAACTCTCTGATAACAAACTCATTGCGGTTTGTGGTACGACCACGCTTGCTGTGGTAGCGATCATGCATACGGTTGCAAAATATTTCTTTGCTGTTCATCAAAAGCAGCCAGGAGCAGGTATCGATAGTGTTCTTATCGGTGCAAAGAAGAAAAAGGAAAAAGAAGAAACAAAGGATAAGAAAGAGGATACTGATACTGATTCACCAGAATTAGTAAAGTTTGGAAAGATCATCGCAAACGAAATTCTTGATGCTATACAGGAAAAGAACTCCGGCAAATAAGCATAAGCAGGTGAAAGCACAACTCGTGCCGTCTCATCTTCTCGCTTACAGCCGAAATTTTCGATGCAGCGTGTTCGTAGACATTTGCAGCCTTGCCGAGTAACTCTGAATCTTTTGCTATAGTCCCGATGTTTGATGGGCGGATGCGGCTAAGGCAACGCTTTCGCCCGCAAGTTCGGCGCCGCGACTGCGACAATTGCGCCCGGCAACACATCATGTCCGACAAACTTGCCTAGGTCATGCGCATCCATTCTGCTTCCATGATCAATTCCGGCAGTAAGAATGTGCTCGATATCGTGGCTCGTCTTCTGCGCGTCACGAACGACGCCGCTCATATCGCCGCGCGCGGCATGGTCGCCTATGTATTCACCAGCGGCTTCTGTCGCTGACAGAACACTTTTGACGGTTCTGCCGGTCTCATCTACAGCCCTATGGAGAGTCTCGCCGGGACTCGATACAGCCTGAGCAACGGCTTTTGCGCCTTCATTGACCGCATTGCCAAATCCCTCGCCGACTCCAGCGGTGAAATCCTGAGCGTGCTTGATGAATGCAGACGGTGGACCTCAGATCCCGTGAAGTTCGGCATGGAGGCGAGGCTGATTGACTGATGAGCTATGTTCTGGTCTGACTGGCTCGACTGCCCGCATATCGCGTTCCTCTGGGATATGCAGTCAATTTAGCCTTCAAATTTGGCAGAGTCTGGGCAAATCAGGGGGTGTAAAATAGCTGGACTTATCGAGGGAGTTCGCCATGAAAAATTTACTGCTGCTGTTCGTGATTTTAGCTGTCACCACCGGTAGTGCTTTCGCCAAAGAAGTGAAAGTCAGCGGCTATACCAAAAAGGACGGCACAAAAGTCGAAGGCTACACCAAAACCGTCAAAGATAAGGACGCTGACACGGTCGAGGTAAAGGGATACACAAAGAAGGATGGAACAGACGTAAAAGGGTATACGCGAAAAAAGGTGAAGTAATTGGCGGTCGATTCATTAGGAATTCCTGTTCTCGGTTGGTTATGGGGATGGCTTAAGAGTTACTGGCCAAGCCCAGTAGACATTATTTGTCGCGAGAGGCTCGAACAGGATGGTATTCAGCTAAACTTCGCTCTAAAGAATCTGGGCAACGTACCCATAAAAGACTACGCATTGACTGTCACCATACCCGAGGAAATGTATCAACTTTACCGCTCGAAGAATAGGCGAGGTGAGACAAGCAGCGGGTATGTATCCGTGTCATTTGCGGGACCGTATGCTTCACCATGGCTCGTCGGCGGCGAACAAAAACCTTCAACCTCTGAAGATAAACCGTTATTGCCTGCGGGTCCGTCCATTGTGGTCGCAGCTATGGAGTTTCACACAAGAATAAAGTCGAGAGGCGACGTAGTCGAAGTTCTGTGCAAGCATCCGATTAAGCTTGAGTTTTGGGGCGGATTTGGACGAAGGCAAACAACCACCTTTTTCTTTAGACAAACTGATAATGGCCTCAAATGCTTGCAATCATCGAAGCCCTTTACCTACGAACAGAAGCAGATCACACTGAAGCCCAAAGAACCAAAGGGGGGTTAGACATGCGTTCCAATTTAAGTCTGCTTGTGGTAATCATTTGTATAGGGTCCTTTACTGGCATACCGGCTCTTTCTTGGTACGACTTCGGTCACGAGGCGGTTGCAACTATTGCATGGAACAAGCTGAATCCAACAACCAAAGAGCGAGTGATGACGCTTCTTTCGAAAAATCCGTACTACTTGAAGTGGGTCGCTGCGGTTCCGGCAGGAACACCAGAATCAGAGAAAAATCTTTTGATCTTTGCGCAATCTGCGACATGGGCTGATGCGATCAAGAAAGACCCAGCCTATCATGCGGACGGAGCTGAAGGCGGTAACAAGCCTGACGGACCAGCCTGTGCTGAAAACATCGGGTATTCCGACAAACGAATGCACAAGTACTGGCACTACGATGACACGCCATTTTCGCCGGACCATACTCCGCTGCCACCACATGCAACACCTAATGCGCAAACGCAGATCGCTGAATTCAGAAGAGTGCTCGCCTCGGATGCTCCAGATGAACTGAAATCATATGATCTGGTTTGGCTAATCCATTTGATCGGCGACGTACATCAACCGCTGCATTGTGTCACTCGTGTCATTCATGATGATCCGCACGGCGACAAAGGCGGCAACGACTGCAAACTAGTCGGCAAGCCCGATAACATCCATTCCGTTTGGGATGGAATTGTGGGTGATGCGCGTGAGCTTCAACCCGCCGTCGAGTTCGGAAAGAGCCTTCCAGATGCGCCTAACAATGGTCCCTTCGGGATGACCGAAAAGTACAAGCAGCAAGCTCGAAAAATCGGCGAAGAAAGAGTTGAGCTTGCTGGCACAAGATTGGCTAGTCTGTTGAACACGGAACTAAGATAATTTCAATTCTCCTACTGGAATGCAAGAGACGATGCAAAATATGCAACCAACGAAACTAAAATCATTGAAGCTGGAGCAATGGCGTCAGTTCGAAAACATAGAATTGGAATTCTCTGACAGAGTTACCATCATCACTGGCAAAAATGGAAGCGGTAAAACATCGATTGGATCTGTGCTTGCAAAAACGTTTTCGCTAGAATGGCCACTTAAATTTGTATCTTCTCCGGAACTGAATCAGGATGGCGGAGTTATTTACAAGACATCTGCTAACAGCTCAGTAGAAGAGATCAGTAACTCGCGCTCGTACATAGGAGAATTGGCTTATATCGGTGGATTCACTCGCCGGATCACAACGGACATCAAGGTTGATGGAGAATATTCGATTCTAATTGAGCATGCTTCTCCTATACACGGGTTATACGTTCCCGCTCACCGTCCGCAGTTTAGGTACATGAAGATAGGCACCACGCGTCTTGGACTTCAACTACCTGAAGGCATCTATGCGAACTATCAGAATTCATACAGAGCAGAGTATATTCCGACCAACACACCTAAAGTACCGTCGAATTCAATCATCAAGGAGACGCTGTTGTCGTGGGCGATCTTCGGCTACGGCAATAAGGTGATGCGTCCTAATGTACAACTTTCTGAATTGTACGAAGGTTTCGAAGCTGTTTTACGGCACCTTCTTCCAGAGCATTTAAGATTCGAAAAATTGGAGATTAGGTCTCCTGAAGTAGTTTTAAAAACAGAGTTTGGCGAATTTTCGCTCGATGCTGTTTCTGGAGGGATCGGAAGTACCATTGAACTTGGCTGGCAGATATTTATAAACAGATTTTTTGATAAAGTCTCTGTTGTTGTTATCGATGAGCCAGAAAATCATTTGCATCCAGAGATGCAGCAGCAGTTGTTGCCAAAACTTTTGCAAGCTTTTCCTGAAATACAGTTTGTGATAGCAACACATAGTCCATTAATAGTTACTTCTATCGAAGGTGCGCGGATCTATGTGCTTGACTTTGGTTTCAACGGAAGAGTGAGAAGCAAACTTGTGGACAGTAGTAATGCTGGAACGGTAAACGAGACACTTCGCGATATTCTCGGACTGCCCTTTACGATGCCGATCTGGGCTGCAGCGAAAATCCAAGCAATTGTAGATAGAAGGAGCACCGAAGGATTTTCCGAGGAAATATTTGAATCTTTGAGGAACGAATTAGTTGAAGTAGGACTTGAGGAATATGCTCCAACAGCTATTTCAGACCTTCTTGAAGAATTCCACAAATCTCGGTCGTCGGGTGACAAGTGATCAAAATTATAAAAATTCAAGAGCCTGAGATCTTAGTGAGGCACAAGGCAAGATGGACCGAGCAGGTTGTAAGAGCCACCAATAACAAAGCAGCTCGGCGATATGTGACCTCGATTTTTACTCGACACTCTGAAATTAAGGAAGCTATTGTCGCCGAAGCTTTCAAAAAGTGCGTATATTGCGAAATTAAAATGAGAGGGGCGCATCGGGGGGAGATTGACCATATAGTGCCTCTGAGCGTCAACAGAGAATTGGCGTTTGAGTGGACCAATTTGGTTCTTGCTTGCACCTTTTGTAATGGCAATAAAGGCTCTACCGTGTCGCCTCTTCTCATCAATCCCACAGTGGATGACCCGCCTGACCACCTTGCTTTCGACGGGCATTATATCCGTCCACGGTTTGGCAGTTTAAAAGGCGAATTTACTCGGAATGAGCTGGACCTGAATAGAACCGATCTAATCGAGAAACGTCAAGAAAGGTTAGATTCTATAATTCAGACATGCCTCAAAATATCCAAGGAAACAGAGCAAGATCTTCGCAACTCTGGTCTGAAATGCCTGAGGAGAGAAGTTGAGAGACACCAAGAATATTGTCTGATGACCACGCAATTCATGGACCGGCTCTGGACAGAGCTGACACGTCAATCCGTTCCTTAAACAGAAACGGCTATTTAGTCTTGGCAGTATATCCAATCTTTCGGAACACGTTCATTGCCTTCGTAGCTAGCCGCTGTTGACCAGCCGCAGGAGTTCCAAATCCCTTCAATTAGCGGTTTGACGAATTTCGCGATTGGTTCAGTTTCCTGCCAATCCCGAATAAGTATTTCAGGAAGTTGCAATATCTGCCTGTCGATGTATTTGTCCAATTTGTCTTCAATTACGGTATTCGATCGGAAGTGCAGTGAATAGCCCTGCGCATTTATAATAGTGGCTGATAATAGTACTGGTAGCTGTACGTTCTGCTTCTTCAGCAAATTGACGTAATCGTCCAGAGACCTGATCAAGCCTTCTTCTAGTGGGTCTATCCGCCAAAATCTCTCATTATGAGGGTTGCGAAAGATATACGTACTTACTGCTTCTATGACGCCGGAACGTCCGAGGTGAAGATATCCAAGCGAAGTATAATCACGCTTTTTGAACGTCATAATTCCGTCGACTGTGTACCGATGGTCGACACCTGTAAGTCCTGGTGGGCCTGCTAATTCTAGATATTCGGACCACTCAGTTAAACTTCGGTTGCGCTCAGGATTATCAAAGCCGATTGGTATTAAATGCAGTGCTAGAATCGGCCCTTGATGTAAGATTTGGTAACCGGAGTTGTTAGCCAAAGTGCTCACTCTCTCATCTCTTAGTTGTCTAGCACGTTTCAGATTTGCATCTGCAAACAACAGCGCAGTTTGTATTTCTAGATAAGTCATTACGTGCCTACTTGCTTGAACCCTCTTGTAGAATCGGTAGTCATCAAATGCAACAACTTGGTGGGCTCCGTAAATGCTTTGAGGCAATCTTAATACGAGAGCGACTCTACCGCAGGTTAGCTCAATCGTCCGGCAATCCCATCCGTGAATTCGAGGTTCAATACCATTATCAATTAATTGTTTCCAGTGTCTGCTCTCGCTGTCCCAATTTTTTAATTCAATTCCAAAAACGCTCGTCGGCTTGCCGCTTTTTCGATCTTCACCGATTCCGTATACAATGTCACCGCCACCGCCATTCACCATTGCACAAATGTCTTTCAAAAATTCGTGCTTTGCGTCGTTATGTTTTTCTGGAAGCTGCTGCTTGTATTCGATTTTTGAATTTTCTGAGATACTCAGAGATATGAGCAGTTGCAAATCTGCTTCAGACAATGTTTGTAATGATTTTCCTACTAAATCCATTGTCCGATGCCTTTAACTGCAGTTCTCTGAGTTCAATTGTCTATTTTGATTTGAGTGGAGTCAATTTCCTGTCTATCGGCGGCACCAGCATAACTAAGACATCATTTGTTAGCGATTTACTCCTCTTCGTCATCTGGTTCGTCTTCTTCGCTTTCGTAGGGCTCCGGCGGGGGTTCTAACTCATTTAAGAGAGGAGTGTCCAGGGTATGCTGCTCGAAGATACGATCGTCAAAAGCGCTCATAATCCATAGTCCGTTGTCCGTTGTCACCAAAATGATGTTCCTGTATTGATGTGACTGCGGGAACGTGCGTATTGAGATCGCAGGCTCTCGAAGTAAATTCACAATGCCTTGTGGGGTGAGCACATCAACGGCATCGAAAGTCTGAATGGTCAATGCTTCAAGCGTGGGTAGCGGTTGACTGCTAACGATATCCTGAAAATCGTTAAAGTCGTTGCTTTCTTTTGCAACTTTGCTAACTCTCATGATTTCTGGTCGGCCGATAATCGGCTTCGGGTCAGATCCCTTCGTATAACTGACCCTTGTTCGTGTAATTTCGCCATTATCCATCACGCCGTAAAACAGCTGACCTGCGTTGAAAGAGTATCTTAAACGTGCGGTATCAACCTTCGGCACGGTAATATTTTTTTCGAGCTTCCGTTGAAGATCCCATATTGAGCCAACATAAGGGTTGTCTTGAATCTCGGCCATTACGGTTGTCTCGCGTTCAATCGATAGTTTCTTTGGTGTTCCTTTTACGCCTCTGAACATATTTGGCTGTTCGAAACTTTCGTAATTAACCAAATCGAATTTGCACCAAGTCGTCGCATAGGATTTGCTCACGTTAGGATGTTGCCTGAATGCCTTTCTAGTAGCGGAGTCGAAGTCTTCGTAGGCTGTGTGTAAGCCATCACTACCGCAGGACAGGTTGACCGTAGCATACTGAGCGCTGGTGTGTATTATTTTAAGGTCGTGCCGTTTCTTCGATGATGAGAACTCGATTGTTTTGCCTTTCCAGCTTCCACGCGCATGGAATAGCCCTTTATCAGTTCCCACATAGATCTCACCATTGTAGACGGCGCAATCCAGCATTGCGTTAAATGTATTGTTTCGCAATGACACAATCAATTCTGGTGTTAGGGATTCAAGTTCAAATTCAATCGGCGTATCGCTGCAGTCTCCGATTGCCGTTTTCATCAAGGCGTTGTATCCCTCATTCCACAGCAGTGATCGCGTTTGTTTGTTTGCAAGCCAATCTGAGCGAATGAATAACCACTCGTAAAACGGAATTCTATTTTTAAATCGAGAGCGTAGATTTTTTGATATTTGGCTCAAGTTGATGAAACGAATTTGTTTGTTTTGCTCAAAGATGATTAATCGGCCCATATACATGTAAGCCTGTTCAAATTCACCTTTGATGAACAACTTCGCTATTTTCATATTCGTTCTTTGACGATTTTGTGGTAGAACGACCTTGCGATTCGATTTACCCACTTGTCGGTTACATCAGACGGAGGCATAGCGGCTCTCGATTTTATCGGAAATCCATGCCACGGATCGGCGCTGTTGGACGGCTTCTGAAAACAAGCTAAACGCTCTTTATTGGTGCCTAAAACGTGTTTGCCTTCTATGTCGTCACCAAAGCTCCAAAGATAGCCATTAGAACAATACCAACTGTTGCTCTCGGCTTTCTGAAATATGCCGAACTCAGCTTCCAAAGACACATCTTTATGCCAGAGTGTTTTGTTTGGAATGATCGCACGCCGATGATAATTCATCGAGTCGTAAGTATATTTGTTCCGTCTGTTCTGCGGGCTTGGAGTCGGCACGAATCTAACTCGATCTTGCAGATTTTGACGTCGAAAAGCTGGTTGACCTTGTGTCACTAGATGTGGTGCCGCCTGAGAATTAACGTTTTACAAAAGGTGCTTACTTTTTGCTTACTTTAACTGGGCTGCCTGCCCCACTAATTTAGGTGCTTGGGGGCTGAAACGCACTCTGTGACTTGGTCTTAAAACTTGGGCCATGGTGGACTCGAACCACCAACCAATTGCTTAAGAGGCAACTGCTCTGCCATTGAGCTAATGACCCATAAATGGCTTGTTCAAAAATTATATCGCGCCCGGTTGGATTCGAACCAACGGCCGTCCGCTTAGAAGGCGGATGCTCTATCCACTGAGCTACGGGCGCCCATATTTGGCGCAATCGAGGCGCCGTCTTGTGTTTACAAATTTTCAGGGTTCAACAGCAAATTCGCTCCTGTCAGGAGCGCGGATTGAAATTATAGTACCTTGGGAGAATAAATCCAGCCTTCCGTCAAAACCTCGACGTGGTCAAGGTCGAGCGGGTCATCAAAAAGTTGCTTGGCTGTGTGCCACATGGCAATCGTGTAGCAAGCCACGAGCGCGTCCAGCGCGTGGTCTGAATCCATTGCCGCGCTGCGCGCAGCGGGTCCGATTGACAAGCGCGGGCAGTCTTTATGCGAAATGCCTTTGCGCTCTCTAATCTGCACAAGATTCTCAACAATCGAACGCCGAACCGCATGGGCAGCGTCTTTATCCTTCTTGTCTTTGCTCTTGTAGCCGGAATCAGGCAGCCCGAGCGACGTCAGCGTCTGTCTGGGATAAACTTCCAGAATCGCCGTACCGTTTTTGACCCGGTCTTGAAAAGGTAAAACAGCGCACCGTTTCGGGTCAAGAGTGGCGAGCAGGCGAATTCCCTGATATGTCATCTGCACCATCGACGGGTTGCCGCGATGCAGCGGGCTCTGCGCCGCTTTCGAAATCGCTTTGTCGCAAACGCGCTTGGGCTCTTTCTTGAATTCGACGACCAGCTCCAGAAACTGCTCGAAGCTCATGAAAACCAGCTGCTCAGCGACTTCTTGCCACGATTGAAACTCAGGTTTGCCCAATTTTTCGGACATGAACGCCAGGAACTCTGAAGGCAAAGAAAAAGGCACGTCGATGCCGACCGCGCTATAACAGATATCGGGCTTGGTCAATTCCGCTGCCACTTTGTGCGAGCCGACTTTGCGAATCTCGTCGACCTCCAGCCCCATATTTGTCAGGCTGCCCGCCGCGATCCAGGTGTCATTGGGCACAGTCTTGGCGCCGCTGAAATCGATTCCCGCAACTAGCACTCCGGACATGGCGACATATCTCCTAAAATACACAGAAGTTTCTGTGATTGCTCAATGGACACTTATACTTGAGAGAACCCAGATTTGTTGAGACTTGACAATGACCTCTTCTGAGCTCAAAAACGATTTAGCGACCAGGGCTGGCGCCATTGGTCTGCTCATCGATCGTTCGGGCGACGAAGAGCAGATTCTCGGAAGCGTCTGGCTCATCGATTCGAACAAAGTCGCCACTTGCGCCCACTTGATTACCCTGTACGGCGACAAGTTGAATGCGCTCAAGGTTTTCTTTCCTGCCGTAAATCAGAGTCACGGAATTTCGCAGGCGCTTTTCCATCCAAAATTCAATCGCAAATATTCTGCCAAGCTCGCCTCGGATGGGCTGTGGGATTCACTTTCCAACATGCATCTGCAAAATTTCAATGCAGTGGTGCTGACTTTGACCCCCCAACTGGCTCCGCTTTCTGACCGCGAAAAGCAACTCGCTAATCAGAGTTTGACCGTTGCCGCGCCTCAAATTGAGCAGGGCTTGGGCGGAAATCTCGCAGACATCGATTTTTATCTGGTGCTGCAAACCATTACCAACGCCAGAAAAGAGGGTGTTGTAATCATCTCGGATACGCGCAATCGCCCTGTGGCACGCTTGTTCTGTCAGAACGGGCGCATCGCCCATGCCATATTCAAGAATTTGAACAACGAGCTTGCCGTATATCAGATGGTGCAGTCGCATCTCAAGGGCAACTTCTTCTTCCAGGTGAAGAGCGAGCCTGATTGGCCGGTTGAGCGACCGATTGCGCGTCCGCCCGAAATGTTGTTGCTGGAAGCGCACCGTCGCATGGATGAAATGGAAAGATTCCTCGGCGCGCTGGGCGGACCTGACTCGTTCTATGTGCGCGCTGTGCCATGGATGAACGACGGAATTCTTCCGGCCGAAGTGGCGGAAACGGCGCGAAATCTCTGGCCGCATCTGGACGGCACTTTGCCGATTGCTTCTTTGTGGCAGGTCGTGAACGTCGATAACTATGCTGTCTACAATGCTCTGATTGAATTGTTCAAGACGCGTCAGATTGAAAACGTTGATGATACGACCGAATTCAGCCCTCCATCGCCTGGACCGCTGAAAGTTGAGCCACTGGATCTGGTGCCCCAGATCGAGCTGATTCCCGGAGATCCAATCGAGAACCTCAGCGTCGATCACAGGCGCGGTCATCCGCGTATTCGCTCAGGATTCTTGTTGGGAAGCCTGCTTTCAGATGATCCATATCATCTTTTGCATAACATTCCTTTGTTGCCGGAATCATGCGGCAGCCCGATGTTCAAAAAGGGTGTCGTGATAGGTCTGCACTGCGGGGCTCTTCCTCCTGCGCCTGAACTGGACGAAAACGAAGGCGCCATGCAGCAGATGCTCTGGTCTGAATTGATTATCGAGTGCCTGGAAGATGGCGGCGAAGTGGAACTGGCAAAACGCTTGAGTTCGACGGGTGTAGAGATCGCCAAAAACCTTTCTTTGTCTGGCGTCTATGTTTCAGGCGGCTATTCACTGGAAACCGGCGAGCGAATTAGTGACGGAAAAGACTCCAAAACTCTTCTTGGCTTTGGTGCCAGTGTAACGGGCGACTTCGATAGCGCTGATGCTGGTGCTACGACAGACATTCCCTCGCTCACAGCTTCGAGTGCTTCAACAGGCGCGACTGCGGCGACCGGCACCGCTGCTGTTCACCGTCCGACCCAAGCGGGATGCCGCGAAGTGGCTCGCGTGCACTGTTCAAAGTGCGGCAAGACCAGTCTTGATGCTGCCCGTTTCTGCAAGTCTTGTGGTCAGCGCTTGTTCCAGGACGTTCAATACAAGCCGCCCAAACGTGTCTTCACTCAGGCACCACTTGTGGTGACGACGATGTGTTTCTTTGCAGCGGTAATCATCGCTTTGATTTTGATTTCTCCTGTGAAGCCGCAATATATCACCACTCATCTCTCCTATATTCCAGATGAGCCGTGGGTGCGCGTGAATATCTTTGGCGTCAACAAATTGGCGCACGAGGCGCCGCAGTGGCGTCCTATTCCTGACGGTGCTGAGCTGAACGATAACGTGCAGGTTTATCTCGACATGAAAGCGAATCAGGACTGTTATATGTATGTCCTCAGCGATTTGCCGAAAGGCAAAGCCGGCGGCGATCAGGCTAAAGGCGATCAGGCTAACGCACAGGCTAATGCACCGGATGCACAGGCTAACGCTGCCATTGAGTTTCCGGAGCCTAAAACCCCCGAAAAAATGCTGAAGAAGGGCGAGCATTTTACTGTTCCGAAAGAGACCATTAAAGAAGGAATGTTCAACGGGGTCAAAGGTCTCTTCCTGAACGGGCTAACAACCGGCGCAGGTGATACAACTATACTTATCGCCAGCAGCAAACCCTTGCCGCTGCCGGGCAACCAGGAGAACGCCAACGTGTTCTTCGAAAACGCCAACCGGATTTTGAGCCTGGACCGGTTCTCCCGTGGCATCGAGGTACCAATTTCCCAGGTCGCTCCTAATTTGTTTCCGCCTGATGTAAACGATAGACCGGGAGATCTGATTTATTTGAAACGGTTGATGGAAAAGATCCCGACGGATTAATGAGAGGTAAAGGACATGACAGGTCGTCGTCACATAGTTGCATCGATGGTTGCTTTGCTGAGTTTGGCTGCGCCACTTTGCGTTTGCGCTGCAGATGATGCCGCTAAGTCCGATTCTGACAAGTGGCAGTTTGCAAAAGGTTTGTTCCGTAAGCAGCTCGATCAGCCTAAAGAGGCGCTCAATATCGGCTTGAATTACTGGGTGGAATTGACCCGCAAGGGCGGTTCGCAGCGCGTTTCCAACAAACATGCGTTCCGCAGCGGCGACCAGATTCAGTTCCACATTCGCCCGAACATCGACGGTTACGCCTATGTCGTGTTGCGCAGTGGCAGCCGCGGCGAAAGCTCTGTGCTTTTCCCTGACCCTGCTCATGGCGACGACAATCGCGTAGAGCACGGTGTTGACTACGCTTTGCCGTCAGGCAGCGAGTCGTTCGAATTCGACCAGAACCCGGGCACGGAAAAAATTACTCTGCTCCTTTCCCGCCACCCAATAAACGCTCAGGCTTATCTGTCGAAACCAGCCGATTCTCCGACCGTCATTGCATCTGCCGCGACGGGTTCGAAAGACTTAGTTCCGTCTCAGGTTTTCGTTGCTTATGCTACTCCGCATGATGCTGCGCCACCGCCTTCAACGCCGCGCACGCCGGAGAAGAAGAAGGTCGAGAAGAAGCCGGTTATTGCTTCCAGCACACCAGCGACGCCGGATGATTCCAGCGAAAGCAAAGCAGCTAAGAAGCACAAGCCGACCACGCCTGCGAATCACACAGGTTCGACTTCTTCAACAAGCACGACCAAGCAATCGACTCGCTTAACATCAAATGTGAATGATGATGCCGGCGTGACAAGCGTTATCAAGAAGACTCCAGACGGCGTGTTGTACGTCAATATCGACCTCGACCACCGTAGCTAACGACTTCAATCTGTGGATTTGCGGTCTTTGATCGGCTCGCTGCGTCCAGTCCTGTCCGTTATGGCCCGTTATGACCTGATTTCCGCAGTTAACGTTAAATCGTTTAGTTATAGTCGAGTTCTTAACCACTCCTTAAACACCGGGGTACGAACATTATGCGTCGTACCCCGGTGTCTATTTTAGGAAGAGGTTATGGTCGTATTACTGTCACTCATACTTTGCTGCTTGCTTGGCATAGGTATTTTGTTTGTGATTAATCCGAGTCTTTTTCCCCATTTCATTATCAAGCGTTGGGAGCAGCACTTTCACTATTTCCGTTAGTCAGCTCTGCAGTGCAGGCTAGCCACTGAGCCATTCCGGCTTTGAGAGTGGTGGCAAAATTCAAAAGTTAGTTGCGGTTTATCGGACGTCAGTCGAAAAACCGCATGGGCTGCTAGTTAACACACAACTAATCGTTACAAAGCGGAAGGTTTTCACCGCTTCTTAACCTATCGCGCCTATAATTTGCTCACATTGTCAATAGAGCAAATTCCCATGCCCGCAGCCGCAGCCGGTCTTTTTATAATCGATTTCGTCTTCCGTCCCTTCGCGAAGATTCTCGAGAAGTGGCCGATGGTGATGTTGTTGCTTGTACTGTTGTTGTACACAATCATTGGCTATATCGTTGTGAAGTCGGTCTACTTCACACCGGATCAGCAAAAGCCGTACTAGTCTCAGCCGCCGCCGCGATCTTTCCTACCGCCGAAGCGCTCGTTAGAATCCCGCGGTCATCGTCCCTTCCCGAATGCCTATTCCCGCCAGCCGATGCGCTGGTTAGTGTCCGCCGCCACCGCCGCCGCCTGAATCGGCTTTAACGGACAACAGGCGCGTACTCAACTTGTCGCTGTGCAGGTTGACGAGTCCCACGTACAGCTCTGGAAAGTTCTTCACCGACAACGCCGGCACCGAGCCCTCGATCGTGTAGGTGCCCTGGTCGAGCGGGGTTCCGTCATAATCGTATGTGTTGTACTGAAACGTTATGTCTTTGATGGCTACGTTGTTGAAGTTCTTGATGCGTACCCACGCGACCGGGCAGTTGATTACCCAGAAGCCGGAAATATGCCAGTCAACGAGCTCGAAGTAGGTTTGACTTGTCAGCTGTGCGTCAGAGCCCGCGCCCTCGCCGCAGCCGGCCAGGAAAAACATGGCAAAAAGGCACACGGCAAAAACGCCTGTGCATGTCAGTCTTGCATTGGCTAATTTCCCAGTGGCTGCCATTTAGTTCAAACCGGAAACCACCCGAAGTACCCAGCTAATATTCCCAGAAAAACTAAAAGGGCGAATCCCGCTAAGATTCCGAAAAATACCGGTTCTCCTTCAGCCATAATTAGCTCACATCCCGGCGAAACCGCATACACAGACAATTATATAGAAGATCCTATAACATGAACGTGACATTGTGCTGAACTTGAACGGAGAGCTATGGACGCAGCAATCGATGCTTCCTATGTCGAATTGAACGTGGAGCGAATTAAGAAAGAGTTTCCGATTCAAGAGGGATGTTTGTATCTCAACACCGGAAGCTGCGGACGCAAGCCCCAGTCGGTGTTACAGGCATTGTCGCAGGGATGGCAGGAACTCAACGTCAACCCCACCATCACCACGTTTTGGGATGAAAGCGCCTTAGGCGATGCTAAGGAAGCGGCGGCGCGCTTGTTCGATGTGCCCGGTGAAAATCTGTTGCTGGTTCAAAACACCACGCAGGGTTTGCATTTTTTGATGCATAACTTCTTGCTCGAGGCCGGCGATGAATTCATCACTACAACAAGCGAACACGGTTCGGTCGGAGCAATTGCCAGGTATCTTGCAGAAACGCGCGGAATCAAGATTCACCGAGTGGAGATAAATCCACACGACGGCAATGAAGTCTTCACCCAGCGGATGTCTGAGAAATTGTCGAGCCGCACCAGGCTGGTGTTGGTCAGCGAAATCAGTAGCTATACGGCCTGGCGCCCTGATTTGTCTGAACTGGAAAGAATCACCAGAGATCGAAACATTCCCTTGCTTGTCGATGGTGCGCATTGCGGCGGGCAAATCATTTGTCGCCCCGGGCAGTATCGGCTCTGGGTGGGTTCGGGGCACAAGTGGTTGGGTGGACCAAATGGCACCGGGTTTGTCTATGTGGCACCAGATTTAGTGCCGCGATTGCAGCCGTTGTGGTTGGGCGATGAATATTTCAAACTCGTAGAATCTCACGGAAATTCTCTGGCGCGCTTCGAATCGCAGGGTACTACCGATGTGGTTCGCTGGCGTGGATTGACCGCGGCAATCAACTTGCAATTGCAGATTGGACCGGACAAAATTTATCGCCGTGAATTGGAGCTGGCAAAATATTTGCGTAACGCGGTGCGCAAGTTGAATCCAAACTTCAGAACACCTGAGGGCGAGCGGAACTGCGCACTGCTCGTTATGTACTGGGATGCGGATCAGGTACCGGTGCCGCATCTCCGCGATCACCTCTGGAAAAATTACAAAATTTGGGTGCAACCAGACTTCATGAACGAGAACCCGGGGCTGGGCGTGCGTGTATCCTGTCACTATTCCAATTCTGAAAGTGATATAGATCGCTTTGTAGAAGCGCTGGCGGAGACTCTTCGGAAGTGATTGGTTGTTTTTCATGGAGCGCACCCGTCCCGGGTGCACGCGATTGTTTTCTATGGAGCGCACCCGTCCCGGGTGCACGCGAGACGCGTGCGCTCCATGGCCTTTATAAATGGCAAACGAATCTACGCTGGCAACCTGAATTAGATAATAAGCGACCCCAACAATGAACAACGGCAGCTCTACACCATTTACACCGCTACCGCTCCTGAAGAACGGACATCTTATGACGATTGTTCCGGCGCTCTGGAATCGTCGCTTGCCACCAATCAAGACACCATCTGTTGACCGCCTTTTCAAGGTTAAACCGCACGTACAGGTGCTCGCCAATTGTCATTTTGCCGAGGATGCAAAGGCTCGCCCGACTCTGATTATTCTTCACGGGCTGGAAGGTTCGAGTAACACACCGTATGTGCTGGGACTGACGCATAAAGCCCTGGAATACGGCATGAACGTCGTGCGCTTGAATCTGCGCAATTGCGGCAATACGCTTCACCTCACACCTACGCTCTACAATGCCGGACTCAGTGCGGATCTGATTGCTGTCGCAACCGAGTTGATAGAAGTCGATGGACTGAAAAACCTGTTCGCAGCTGGCTATTCGCTCGGTGGAAATATCGTGTTGAAAGCCGCAGCTGAGTTAGGCGCTGAAGGTCCAAGCATGTTCAAGGGCATTTGCGCGATTTCGCCCGCGCTCGACCTCGCTGCATGTGTAGACTCAATGGAGAAGGGCGTGAATCGCTTCTATGAGCAGCGTTTTCTGATCGGATTGAAAGACAAAATACGAATAAAGCATCGACTTTTCCCATCGCTGTACGATGTTTCGAAACTGAAATATGTAAAAACGCTGCGCGGATTTGATGACGTTTTTACCGCTCCTGATGCGGGTTGCAGTAATGCTGCTGAGTACTACCAGAAGAACAGCGCCATCAGAATTATCGAAAACGCTCAGATCCCAATTTTGATTATTACTGCCAAGGACGATCCGATTGTTCCCTTTCAATCGTTTGCCTCGCCCAAGTTGCAGGCTCCGAATATAACGATGCTGACTCCGCAGTATGGCGGGCACAGCGGCTTCCTAGCGCACGCCGCGGAGGACGCCAGGCGCGATCGCTTTTGGGCGGAGAATCGAATTATTGAGTTTTGCGTTTCACAGTTGGCTCAGTGATGCGCTCGTAGTTTGGTCAACGATTGGTCAGTAAATTGATGGACGATTTAACCAGGAATTGACGACGATTAGCCCGCAATTGCAGGCTGTGAACCGAACCTTATTCCGGCACAGCATGTGATTAATCTTCGAGTAAAACAATACACAACAAACGCAAGGATTAATCCTCAATACGCTAAATAAGTGGGCATGATAAAAGTATCGGCACCATCAAGGATTCAACATCAAATGCAAACTGCAGGGCTAACAATTATTCCAACTAACAAACCAGATGTGATGGCATTCGAAATCAACGGCGTCATCACAGAAAAGGAATTACCGGCAGAATTGGAAAAATTCGAGGCGTTTTTGAATGAGCGGGACACGGTGCGAATGCTCGCCCGCTTCAAGCACTTCGGCGGATTCGAACCGGCCGTCTTCACGCACAGCATGGAACTTATTTCGGTGAAGTTGGCGGCGGTGAAAAAACTTGAACGTTACGCGGCCGTAGGTGCGCCTGAATGGATGAATAAATTAATCGGTCTGGTTGGCGGACTATTTCCGACAATGGAAATACGGATGTATCCGCTTGAAGATGAAGCACAAGCTTGGGAATGGCTTGAAGCCAGAGAAGCCAAGACTGCCGCAAGGTAATCACTGATTGTAGTTATGCATTTTGTCAAGCGAAGTTGTGAGATCGACTCGTGCAATTTGGCTTGGCGATTCTCTGTGATGCTGATAATTTTTGACCGCCTTGTCAAGTTGATTGACGCATGTAAACCCTGTCTGTGACAGCGTCGGACTACTTATATGCGAAGTGATTTGTTGGGCTATACTTTGTTGAGCGCAGTCCCGTGGGAGGTACGTTGTGAAGAGTTCGAAAATAGCATTGGCTCTATCCGCCTTGTTGGCGATGGGCTCCTTGGCACCAGCATTTGCCGGTGATGATTCCGGCGTAGACAAAGCTGCAAACGCTTCGTTGATCGTTACTAGAATTGGTGGTTTGGGCGCTGGCATGGTTATCGGCGCACCAATTGCGGTTACTCGTGAAACAATCCGCAGCTACCGCGGTTTGACCGAAAGCGCCGCTGACAAAATTGGCGGAAAAGACTTTGGACCGTCTTGCCTGTTGGTGAGCCTTGTCACTTTGCCTGCCAGCCTTGTTGTGGGCGGAGCTAAGGGCACTTACATCGGCAGCCGTAACGCCTTCAAACATGGATTCAACGACCCGTTCAACTCTGAGTCATTCAGTGTTGGCAAATTGGAAGAGTAAATCCAAATAATCTACTTCGATAGCGCGGCTTCCTCAGGGGAGCCGCGTTATCATTTATGCGAGTGCGTTGAGTCTAAGTAGAAAAACATGTCATCTGCAGCAGCATCTTCATCAATCGACTTAAGTTCCTGGATCGAGAAACTGAAATCATCGCGTAATCGTTCTGAGCTCTTCGCAACGCTGGATAAATTCCGCGTCCTCGAATGGACAGACGAACAGCGTTCGACCGTCGCGAAACTCTATATGCGCTTGTTGGATGTTCTCCCTCATGAAGAGGGCAATTCGGACGACGATTCCGCGAAATCGAGCGGACCCGCTAAGCCAGCTGAACAAGAAGAAGTCTGGTACGAAAAGATGTAGGACGCGCACCAAATATAGTGCACGCCCTATTCACTTTGTAAGAAATGAAATTTATGGATCAAATCCCGAAGTAACTTGCCAGCTGTTGGTCCATCGCCCTGGCGAAGCGCCTCAATAACAGGCAGATGGGCATTTCCAAAGTCGCAAAGCTGGTCCTCGCCAACTCGTTTAACAGTTAGACGAAAGCGACTTTCCAATACCACCGACTCCCAAATTGACAGCAGAAGTGAGTTCCTGGAACCGGTCATTATGATGCGGTGAAATTCGATATCGTGCAGCGCGTAATTTTTAGCATCTTTCTCTTCAGCAGCTTTCATGAACCGAGCCGCCTCGGCCTCCAGATCCGCAACGTTGTCCTTGAAGTGTGGCGCGGCCAACTGCGCACCCAGTTCTTCCAGCGCAACTCGAACCTGGGATGATTCTTCGAGTTCTCGCGGCGAAATGCTTCGCACGCGTGTTCCTTTATAAGTCTCGGTCTCGACGACGCGTAGCGCCTCAAGATAGCGCAGCGCTTCCCTGACTGGCGATTGACTGGTATTCAGCTCATGAGCAATCTGTAGCTCTATTAGTCGATCGCCCGGCTTGTAAGTGCCGTCCAGGATGCGGTCGAGCAGAATTTGAACGATATGTTCGCGAGCCGATGAACGTTTGAGGATAGGGTTTGCTTCTGACACGGTTTCATTTTACGACCTCAGCAGCTTTGTTAAGTTTGGTTTGTTCGCATTTACAGATTATCGATAATCGATTATATTTACTATCACAAGCTTTCAGCAGACGCAGACGTTGTAGCCTGCGCCACTACGGCAAACGAGGTAAACCGCATATGTCTGACCAAACAAAACCTTATACGTCTGACCAGGATTACATTTACGGCGTTTTTCGCGACGTCGAAAACGTACCAAACGTTGTTTCACAGTTGCATAAGGCCGGTCTACAGACGTCCGAAATCTGCGTGCTGGGCAACAAGAGTGAACAGTTCGCAACTATGGCAGGAAAAATCGAAGATCCGACCTCCAGGCACTTTATCCAGTTTGGAATCGCCGGTGCGATCGGAGGTTTGATCGCCGGAATATTTGCTTCCTTACATATACCGGGCGTAAACGGATTTCAGTTGATTGTTCCGCTTATGGGCACTGTTGCAGGGGGCGCCTGTTTTCCATACTTCGTCTGCCAACTTGCTTGCTTCTTGACATCAAATAAGCCGCAGCACTGGGCGAATGTTTTTGAAGGTTCTGTGCAGGCTGGAGAGGTGATTGTGATGGCTGAGCCACAATCGCCGGAAGAGCGTAACGCGGCAATGAATATTTTTCTTGCCAGCAACCCTATCGAAATGATCTTTCGTCGGTCGCCCTGGGGTCTTGCAGGAATGGACGGAACCGACGATACGGCGCTGGTTTCGGACGTTGAAGCCGAACGCGAACGTCGCCTGATTGCGGTCGCTTAAGCCGACACAATTCACTCTGATTGCGCTCTCGTCCGTCGACCTGAAGTGGTCTGATTGCGTTGGATTACGCACTTTGTGGAAACCGCCTTTGCCCTCATGCAATCGGCTTGTTCGCAGTTTAAAACCAACAAGTCGTCCCTTATTCCGGGATGACTTGTTGTGCATCTACTTTCTTTTGTTCGAAGAACACGCGATAATTATCGCTCATCATGACTATGAAAGTGCCAATGAACGCGGCTCCGTGGCGTGACACATGCCCGGAAGTTGTTCTCAGCCATCTTCAATTACCGGCGATTGATAAAATGCCGGATCAATTATCTTATGACGTTGTCATCATTGGTGGTGGCTTCGCCGGTCTGAGCACAGCTGGTGCGGTAGCCCGAGCAGGCGCATCAGTAGTCGTTCTTGAAGCTGCGCCGGAGCTTGCATGCGGCGCGTCCGGGCGGAACGCTGGAATCCTTTGCGCGGGCATAAACATGCCGATTACCTACACACCAAAGGGTAGCCCGGCTGCGGCATTATGGTCTGCGACTCAAGAAATGCTCTATTCAGTGCTGGCGGAAGCGAAGGAAAGCGGCACTTTCTTAAACGTAATGCGTATTGGCGCAATGGCTCTTGCAACAAGTAAAACTGCGGCGAAGCGGCTTGAACGCGAAACAAAGGCGCGTATTGCTGCAGGAATGAGCGCCGAACTGATTTCGAAGCAAGATGTAGATAAGCTCGCGGCTGGATATCTTGATGTTACTCGCGTGCATCAAGCGATGTTGCTGCCTGATGAAGGCGCAATTCATCCCTGGACTTTGCTCGCAACTCTGGCTAACAAAGCAAGGAAAGCGGGGGCACAAATTTACGGAAACGCGCGTGTCGTATCGAAAGAAAAGTCGGCTGCAGGCTGGACTATCACAACGGAGAACGGCAAGCGCATTCAGTGTCGAGGCGTAATTTCTGCGGTTGGACCAACCGTCGATACAACAGGTAGAATTTTTGCACTCGCATTTAAAACTGAAGTGCCTGATACCTGCCCGGTCTGGTGGGATGCCAACCCATACATCTATTACGACTATCGACCCGGCAATGGCTGCTTAACAGTAAGTGGCGGACGCTACGGTGCGCCCGATACAGATAAGTTGGACAAGTCTTATCACGAGAAAATGGCGGCTGCGACCAGGCAGTGGGTACCTTCACTGGCGCATGTCGAGCCGGATTACTGTTGGGCGGTAGATCTGCACGTAGCTGCTGATCTGTTGCCGGAAATTGCGGAACGCGATGAAAACTCGCTATCTATTCAAGGTTTAGGGGCTCTGGGCGTGCTACCTGGCATCGTCCTCGGCCAGCAAGCTGGTGATCGAATAACCAGAGCCATATTGGCCAAAAGTTCGATGGTAAGTACATAACGCGACACCAAACCTGGTAGTCGCAACAACAACAAATTGGTGTAACAAAAAAATGCCTCAAGATTTCAAAGCTGCACAAGCTAAGTCCGATGCCGTTTTAGACCTGATCTCAAAGAAAAAATTGGATGGGTCGGAAATCAAAACGCTCATCGATGAGTCAGTCAAGTACTGGGCTGAGCATGTGAATGCAGGATTTTTGCAGTATCGTAAGTCAGTCAGCACTGACTATACAGCCGTAGAGTGGGATGACGAAGGTTCAGTTTTCCGCGATGTGAACGGAAAAGAATTTATCGATATGCTCGGTGGATTCGGCATCTACAATGTCGGCCACAGACATCCTAAGGTGCTGAAAGCAGTTCGAAATCAGTTGGAAAAACAGGCGATTCACTCCCAGGAATTGATCGATCCATTGCGTACCCAGCTCGCTTACCTGGTTTCGCTGATAACGCCAGGCGATTTGCAGTATTCGTTCTTCACGAATTCAGGCACTGAATCTGTCGAAGCTTGCTTGAAAATGGCAATGCTTGCGACTGGTCGCCGCCACTTTATCGGTGCAATCGGCGCGTTTCACGGAAAGACTCTCGGTTCGTTGGGTGGTACATCCAAGGCTGTTTTCCGCGAACCATTCTTGCCGTTGCTGCACTGGACACACGTTCCTTTCGGCGACATTGATGCGCTGAAAACAATGATGGCTGCGTTTGATTTTTCCGGAGACAAAGTCGGTGCCGTCGTTCTCGAACCTATCCAGGGCGAAGGCGGTATCAACGTTGCGCCACCAGGATATCTGGGTGCCGTGCGTGAATTGTGCGATAAGTATGGTTCCGTGCTCATTCTCGATGAAATTCAGAGTGGCATGGGTCGCAGTGGCGATATGTGGGCTTGCGACCATGAGGGCGTTGTGCCCGACTTGATGGCGCTCGGAAAAGGATTCGGTGGCGGTGTCATGCCGATTGGTGCGTGCGTCGGAACACCGAAAACCTGGGAGAAATACATCGAAAATCCATTCCTTCATACAACCACTTTTGGTGGCAACCCGCTCGCTTGCGCAGCGGCAATTGCAACGATTAATGTGTTGCTGGAAGAAGGATTGCCCCAGCAAGCCAAAGAGAAAGGCGAGTATTTGCTGCCTAAATTCGAAGAACTTGCTCGCAAGTATCCGAAAGTGCTTAAGGGTGGTCGCGGACGTGGGCTCATGCTCGGCATGGAATTCACATCCAACGAACTCGGCTACGAAATCGCCAAGAATCTGTTCGCAAGACAGATTCTCATCAGTGGCACCTACATCAACTCTCGAGTACTTAGAGTCGAGCCACCGCTGGTAATTTCATACGAGCAACTGGATAAGTTCCTGGAAGCGCTAGAAGACTCGCTTAAGGAAGTCTATAAAACGCACTCGTTGAATGAGGTAGCCGCGGTTAAGTAATCAAGGAAGTAGCAGCAGTGAACTGATAAGGCCGAGCAACTACGGATAGTTACGCTGTCTTCGCCTTCTTCTGTGCATCTGCTGCTGCTCCAACGGTTGTCTGCGCGACCTTACCGGTTGCGACTTTACCGGATGTTTGAGCGACTTTACCGGTTGGCTGCACCGACGTCTCAGTCGCCTGTGCGAGCCTGTTGTGATGCTGTGACGCATGAACGAATTGTTTCCACCACATGCTGACTGGATTACGTTCGATCTTATGCCTCATCATTGTCGTGCGCTCGAACTTTTCCGCCTGGGGCATGTTGAGCGCTCGAACGATGGCGTCGGCAGTTTCCTGATGCTTGTTTGGATCTGCAGCCAGAGCATGTTGTCCAATTTCGTACCACGCACCTGCACCTGGCGACAGGAGTAGCACGCCAGGGTGATGAACTCTGCATGCTATGAATTCTTTTGCTGTCAGGTTCAGTCCGTCACGTACGGGATTGACGAGCATTGCGTCTGCAATTGCATAAAGTGGCGCCAATTCGGCTGCGCTCAGTCCCTGGTCTACCCAACGGATAGGCGTCCAGCCGTTCTGTTCCCATCTGGCGTTTATAGCGTCAGCGAGCGCTCGGCATTCGTTCCAGTAGGAGTCGAACACTTCGACGCCTGCACGACTGCGTCCGCAGATTTGCACGAATGCCACTGTTCCGCGTAGGGTCTCATTTTGCTCCATCAATAGATCGATAATTCTCAGTCGATCGAGAACGGCTTTTGTGTAGTCGGCTCGGTCTATGGACAACACGAATCGTTCGCCTGGAATAACGCCGACTTTGTCTAGTGGCGCCTTGCCCTCGCGTGCTAGCTTTTTCCAACGCTCATTGTCAATTCCCAGCGGCTGTACCACGAGCTTGGTCGAAGGCGAGGCTGATGAGACGGAATGCATTAGTGGTCGCATCACATATGGTGTCAGTTCACTTCCTGCCGCCAGGTCAAGTTCACGAGGTGCGAGTCTGGCCTGTGCTCTGTAAACTGTTTGGTCCTTAGAATTGATGCGGAACTCGTTTAAATGACGGCGAACAAATGTCATAAAGTTTTGCGCGTACTCGACAGTATGAAAGCCGATGCTCTCGGCCGATAGCATTCCGCGTGCTATCTCTGCAATTGCTTCAACGTATTCTTCTTTGACATTCTTGGGCCACGGAATATGCCAGAAGATGTTGCTGCGACCTCCTTGGGCTCCAAGTAAACGAGGCAGTAGAGCCAATTGGTAGTCTTGAATGAAGTAGCGTTTTTTGCTGGTGCGTTCGAAACTTATATGTTCTGCGAAAGTGGTATTGAACCGCCTGTAGTGGGCTCGGTTCTCCGCGTTGTAGCTGGCGAACTGTGGAAGATCATGCATGAGAGGCCAGATCAGTTCGTTGCAATAGGCATAGTGTCCCGTTACTACCGTGTCAGTCAGCTGAGTTACAAACTCAGCTATTTCTTTTGCTGGCGTCAAAAATTTGAGCGCATTTTCTCCGAGAAACCACCATGACACATCAGCTGCTTGCTGATTTCGCCATGCTGTTTCAAGTCCGGACGACACTCCACCAGCCGCGCCTGGTCCACGATACGACACTACGTCCATGCGAGTCACCTGCATTTGGGATTCCAACCAATCTGGTAATCCAGATTTATCTGCAGTCATGACGTGAAGGAATGCAAAGTTGTTGCGCAAATTAACGTGTTTTCAGTTGTCTTCTAAAGAATGCAAATGTAGAGCTTTTGCTCTGCTTCCACGGCACACTTAGAACGGCACTAAGCACGGACTGAGCACGGCACTGCAGCCCGCACTGTAGCGCCGCGCGGTAGCCCGCACTGTAGCGCTGCGCGGTAGCACGCACTGTAGCAACGCTATAGTCGAGCTTTGCTAGCCCGTTTTGCGGTTGCGGGAGCCGTCACCAGTACCGAATTCGCGATCCACGACCTTTCCAGCTGAGTTTTGGAGTCGCATCAGAGTCCTTTTGGCTCTATGTGCGACATAAGGGTTCTCGTCCTCAGACAGAGCTTTCAAAATGTTCTGGTCGATATTGTAATTTTCTGCCAGGCAGAAGCGCACATCAGGATTCTCGTCTTCCACAAGCAACCACAGAATGTCGTCTGATGCTGATGCATCTTCAGCTACGCTGAGCAGCCATCGATTGTATGAGTCGCGATTTTCGTTTTCCGCATCTCTTTTGTTATGCTCGAAGATTTCTTCGAAATGTTCCAACAGTTGGTCGACATCGGCGGTTGTCATAACGCCTTCTGCCTCCCAGGCACTGAACATGTCTCGCAATGTGCGTTGGTGCATGTCTCGCTCTAGCGCACCGTTGGTGGTGTCGTTGAACCACTCGGGTGAAACGCCTGATTCTTCTTGTTGTCGAATTAACTTCAAGCTTCGCAAGACGAATTCGCTGACCATTTTTCCCTTCATCGACTCATGAACGAATTTGTTCAAGTTCAGCTGTTCAATGGGCATGCCCGGGTGATGTAATTCCACCTGCCGCAACATAGGCTCATCCCGGAGGACATCGAAGTAGTTGATTGATTCTCCCGTTGTGCCGTTCGCCTTGCGTTGATTCCTACGGACACGGTATTTCTGGAGTCCTTTCGACCAATATTGAAGTGCCGCTTTTCTAGTTTGATTCGCTCGCTGCTTGCGGGCACTTGCGAGGTCTCCCAGCAGATAATTGTCCGCGTCGATCTCACTGATTGTTTCTGCATTTGATGTCGAATCGGTGCTTGAAGAGTTTGAGATTGTATTTTGCGTAGGCTCATCAAGTTCGTACGTTGGGAGATCTAGTTGCGCTGTCGGCAATTCGCGCTCGCTAGGCAGTGTTAAATCTGCAGCCGGTAAATTGAGTTCCGCCGGCGGCATCTCTTGTTCTGCTACCAGCTGCTCGATCGCGGCTGCCTGGGCTCCTTCGTTATAGTCTGATGTTTTTAGAACCTCTATATAGTTCTCCGTGATTGAATTCGGTTTTGCTTCTTTTCGCTCTCGATTCTGACTCCTGGTGCCCGAAAACATCGCTTTTATAAAATCGAACATAATTCTTCTCTCTCTCTAACGTAGTGGAGTTAGACGTGCTCTTCCGAGTAGCGACGCGCTTGATTTCTCTTTGTTCCGGAAATTAAGCTGATTCGACGGATGCGAAGTCGCTCCCCATGCAGCTATAACAGCTCTATGAACAGTGGGTCGCGTTGATGTTACTAGCGGAGAGCTTCAGACCTGATCCGGAACAATTTCGCGGACCAATTCGCCTATTGCCTGGTTGGTGCATTGGAAGCGTAAATGAGGAGTCTCGTCGTGTCTGCACAGAGCGCAATTCAGCAGGTGCTTGCTTATCCTGCCTATTCAAATGGTATGGAGGACGCAGTTGTTGACCTGGTTGTGATCCAGTGGATTATGCAAAAGCTGCGTGTTGATCGGATACGTAGTCTGTCAGAGCACAGCATAAATCCCACTCGCAACTGTCGAGCCGAGCAAGATTCAGGTACTGACCACTGAGGCGTTGATCTTGCTTCGTTTCGGATTTCGAGGATTTTGGCTATACGAAAGAAAAGCATGGGAACTAATCCCATGCTTTCTTCAATTGGTTAACGCTAACTCTAGAATCTTCTACTGATTGTTGAAACGTGGGTCAGGAAGAGTTTTGTAGTTAAAGCTTGCATAGTTTAGGTCGCTGTTCTGCCCATAAATTACTGGATAGAGCAGGTAAATGGGTCCGATTCCACCGTTGTAGCGTATCGAGACAGTTCTGAGAACGGTTTGATTCGGGCTGAAAGAAGGAGAGAAGCTACTTGGAAAGAGATAAGTACCCCAGCCATTGTATCCATTCCCTGTTGAATTAAGGAAAGACGAGATTCCCGCGATTCGGCTAAAGCCATCAGATGTCTGTATAACAACTGCTATATTGCCATCTGCATTTGGACCGAAGTTGGGGACATCGTAATAGAAGTCCATTCCGTAGAAATTGCCAATGTTCGGCAAGATGTTGTCGCCGTTGTCTATTGCGGGAAGATTCCAGCCTGAGCCAAGTCTGCCAGGCTTAAGTGTATTGACCAGGTACGATGGATATCCCTGGTACAAAGGATCGCTTGACACGTACACGCTGGTGCCTTTGTAGCTTCCGCCAAGTGCAACACCACTCAGCAGATTGGAAGCTTGCGCACCACTGGCAGTGCTGATCATGCAGCCGACTGCTGTCGCTGCACTAAGCATTAGAGAGACGAACTTTTTGAGCTGCATTGCGTACTCCTTATGTTGACCGCTTGACAAGTGGTTGTCTATTTACATAGATCTCGTGGGGCTAACTATAACACGCATGAGCTATGTGGCGAATAGGCACATGTGACCACCCTTGCCATCCCAAGTCGAACCATGGTTTGAACAAGTAGAGATGTACCAGAGGCACATCTCCAGTGCTTTGACATCCTGCCGACTGAGACCTTTTAGTTGTTGTTGAAACAGGCTATTTGCTGCCAGCTGTTTTCGACTCAGCAATCGCCTTATCGTAGCTTTTCTTGGCGATGTCGAATCGCTCGTATGACTTCTGGCACAACAAAGTGTCCTTAGGAACAAGTCGACGATTGACCTGGGCCATTTTCTCAAGAACCGATACTTGTTCTTCTCGACGTTTCGCGATGTCTTCTGCTGGTGCGGTTTCTTTGCTCCAGTCTGACGGATACGAATATGTGAGGGCTTGCTCAAGGGCGGACAATTTAACGCTCATGAGGTCATCTTCTGGATTCGGTTTTACTTTCTCCAATTCGTTCAGGCTGGCTATCCAGTATTTGTGAGCGAGCGCTTTGTTTCCGCTGAAAGAAGCCGATTCGCCTGCTTTGTAATAGCGAAACCATAAAGAGTTGTCGGGGACTGGCAGTACCAGTTCACCAACTCGATGTTTAGGTCCTACATGAGTGTTCATGGGCCGCGGTACGGGCAAAATTTTGCCCGGTACGTACATCATGCCTGGTGGAAGTTTCCTGGTCGGCGTTGGCTGTGATGGTTGCGATGAAGTCGCATTCTGCGCTGAGACTGAAGAAACATTCAAAGCTGCTGTCAGACCAATCAAGAAAAAAACGTGCGCCGTTTTCATAGCTTCCTCCGACTAAACATGAAAAATCCCAGAGCAAGCAATATACCATGCATGACTGCGCCCGTGCGTTGCTATTGCATCGCACTGCGTTGCAATAGCAACGGGCTCTACGCCTACAGACCGTCAAAGCAGCAGAATACTTCCCTATAAAACAAAAGCACACGATATCTCTATCGTATGCCTTTGCTCACAGGCTATTTGTATTGAATTATTGATTGTTGAAACGTGGGTCCGGCAGCGCTTTTGAAGTGAAATCGCTCCAGAAGAGGTCGGAATTTTGTCCCACAATGCCGGGAGCAAGTAAGTAGATTGGTCCGACTGCGCCGTTATAGCGGACCGACGCGGTTCGAACAATCCTTTCATCAGTGTTGAAGGCCGGCACGAAGTTTTGAGGAGTCAGATCGACGGCGTATGAGGTGTAACCATTTTGTGAGATGGCTTTAGTCGAAGTGACATTAGCTGCGCGGCTAAAGCCGTCATCTGTTTGAATAACAACAACTAAACCTGAATCTGCGTTGGGCCTAAAATTTGGCACTTCGTAAAAGAATTCGAATTTCTCGAGACCGCCAATATCTTTCAAAACGCTGTTGCCGTTACCGATTTCTGGAAGGTTCCAACCGCAATCGAATCTTCTCTTGAAAGTGTTCACAAGATATGCTGGGTAGTACGCATAGAGGGGATCAGGCGTTATCAGTGTGCTGGTTGCTCTGGAACTCCCGCCGAAGGCAACGCCACTCAAGACTTTGGAGGTTGATTGCGCATTGCCGGCGGTGGCAGTCATGCAAACTACCGTTGTTGCGCTTAGCAAAATGGATGCGAGTTTTTTGAGAGACATTGTGTGTATTCCTTGTTGTGACAGCTTCAAAGCGTTCCCACCGGGGGATATTCCGTGAAAATATACCACGGATGAGCTGTGTGTCTAACAGGCACATAGCGGATTTCATGTGCCAACAAGCTGCGCGCAAAGTCGCCCCCCTGAGGGATTTCAGGTGTGAATAAACTGCCTGCCTGGAAGGCACATGGCAGGTTCCAGGTGTGACCTTCTTTTGCAAAGCAGCAATAATCCAAATAAACAAAAGCAAACGATATCGCTTATCGTTTGCTTTGTTGCCAGCTAGTGTTTGTTCGAGCTATCGATTAACGAAAGTTGGGTCCGGCAGCGCTTTTGCGCTGAAATCGGTCCAGCTGAGAACCGAATTCTGTCCCCAAATAAGCGGATAAGTCAAATAGATTGGACCGATTGCGCCGTTGTAGCGGACCGTTGCAGTTCGAACAACTTTTTCATCAGGGTTGAAAGCAGGTGTGAAGTTCTGAGGAGTCAGAGTTACATGGTAGGCGTTGTAACCATTTTGGGCGAAGGGTGTAGTGGCAGTGATGCCAGCCACGCGGCTGAAGCCCTCTGCTGTTTGAATTACAACAACTATGCCCCGCTCAGCGCTTGGACCAAGATTTGGCACTTCGTAATAGAACTCGAAATACTCCAGACCGCCAACATCTGGCAGTGCATTGTTGCCTTTACCGATTTCTGGAAGGTTCCAACCGCAATCGAATCTTAACTTGTAAGTGTTCACAAGAAATGACTGGTAGAGACGATAGACAGGATCCGGGGTTATCAGAGTACTGGTTGCTTTTGAGCTCCCGCCGAAGGCAACGCCACTCATGGTTGTTGAGGCTGATTGCGCATTGCTGGCGGTGGCAGTCATGCAAACTGCAGATGCTGCGCTAAGCAAAAGTGATGCGAGTTTTTTGAATGACATTGTGTGTTCCTTGTTGTGACTGCTTGAAAGCGACTTCCGCAGTGGGACATTCCGTCAAAATATACCACGGATGAGCTGAGTGCCTACCAGACACATGGCAGATTTATGTTTGAAGAAGGTAAGTGCCCAAGAACCACATTCTAATTGTCAGGTGTGACTGCTAGTAAGAGAGGATGGACCTCCACCCTCTCGGTCATTTTTGTTTGCTGTGCTGTATTACTGTGCTGCTTCTGTTCTTGTTTCGGTGGTCGACGTCGAGGATGACTCAGTCGTCGAAGATGCAGGCGTCTGAGGTGTTGACGATCTCGAAGACGCTGACGGAGCCGTAGAAGCACCTTGTGAAGCAGACGGCGCAGCCGGGCTTGGCACTGGCATCGGTACCATTACCTGAGTCGGAGGTGTCGATGGTGCCGGTTGCGGGGCCATCGGTACTTCTGGCACCGAAGCAGGCGCTGCTGGAGGCGCTTGATTGATGATCGTCGTAGATGTCGGTGTGGCTTGTGGTTGATACGTCGTCGTTGTAACACTGCTGCTCGAACTGAAGTACCAAATAGCGAAACCAACTATCGACAGAAGTACGACAGCGAGAACTACATATGCCGCGGTGGAATCTGTCTGCGGTGAGGTCACGACAACATCCGGATCTCTTTCTCTAATGATCATTGTTCTGCCCCCGTTAGTGTGACAATTTTTCTGCGGCCCGCTCTGATCCCAATCGCAGCTCTTCCATAGCCGCTTTCAGTTCATCGAACGCTTTGTCCATGCCTCCGCGAAATTCTGTCCAGGCTTCTCCGCTTGCGTCTTTCATCTCGTTGAATTTCTTGCCGGCGGCTTCGCGCTTTTCATTCAATTCTTTCAACTTGCATGCAGCTTGCTCTTTAGCTTCGCCAGCCTTTGCGCTCAGCTCGCCCGCTTTAGAAGTCATCTCGTCGATCTTGGCGCCAAGTTCTCTGAGCTTGCATTCCATATTGCCTTCGTAATCGCTCTTACTGCATTCCATGGGAATTCTCCTTTGTACTTCTTGTGCTGGTTGCTCGCCTTATGACTGGGCGTGCCTGAGTAAAGTTCCGCCGCTCGCAACGTGCCGGACACCGCAGTTTCAGATCGCGATGTCGCTATGAGGCGGTCGCACTCACTTGCAGTTGTCGTTATGACGCGGCGCGCTCAGTTGCAGAGCATGATGGCGTTATGACGCGGTCGCGCTCAGTTCGCAATTCCGCTTATTGAGAAGCTGTTCATATATTGCTTCATAGGCATCAACCATTTTTTCGACACTGAAAAGTTTTTGCACGCGTTCGACGCAGTCGTTCCTATTTATATTCTTCAACTCAGGAAACCTGCGCACCAGTTGTTCCACCGAAGAGCCGATGATGGCTGTTTTCGGATCGTCCAGGATCTCCCTGACAGAGCCGCGGTCGAAAGCCATTACAGGAGTGCCGGCGGCTAACGCTTCCGCCATTACCAGACCAAAAGGCTCATTGAAATTGATTGGATAAACGACAGCCATGGCTTTGCCATAAAGCTCGACTTTTTGCTCGTGATTCACTTCACCAATAAAGTTTGCGTCACCGTTCGCCAAACGCGGTTTTACTTCCTGTTCGAAGTAAGACTCGTCATTTTTGTCGACTTTTCCCGCGACCGTGATTGGCAAGTTGAGCTGCTTCGCTATGTCTAGCGCCTCTGCTGTGCCTTTGTCTTTGCAGAGTCGTCCTATGAAGAGCAAGCTATCGCGCTGGTCGTTTTTATATTTGCTGTGAAAGTCTTCTACTTTGATGCCATTATATACGGTGCCAACATAATTAAGCTGATCCGGTTTGTTTAGCGACCGGAACGAGTCACTAATCGCCACATAAGGAAGATGTTTGTAGCGAAGATAAATATCTTCGCAGTAGCCTTTTACCTGATTGTGCATCGTCGTAAGCCTCGCACATTTCAGTCTGTCGAGAAAAGGAAGCGCTGTCCAGCTCATATGTGAGTGAACGATATCAAACTGATCTTGCCTGTTTTCGAGTTCGATCAGAGTCTGCATGTCGAACGCCGGCCACTGCAACATGTTGTATCTATCGCCCGCCCGCAACGGCTGGTCGACGACGGTCACCAATTTCGCTTTCGTGATGGAAGTTCCTGCCGCGAATAGCGTTACCTCATGCCCACGCTTTACCAATTCTTCAGTTAAAAGGCTGACGACCAATTCAGTACCGCCGTAGCCTTGTGGCGGTACCGGTTCCGTATTAGCTGCGACTTGAGCAATTCTCAATGTGTGCTTCCTCACTACGAGTTTCGTATTTGCAAATTTGTTTTTGACAAGTGTGGCAGATTTTCAGGCTTTGAGGGGTATTTGATGCAGACTCTTGTATACAATTCCCCTAATTTTTTCCAGATACTGGTAGGTCATCTATCGAAAGAAGGCGATCGGTCCTCAGGCGGATAAATTCTCTTTGTAAGAAGCTTGTAAAAGCCTGTAAAAACCTGATTGACGTTGAAATTTCGAGGTTCCGAAGTGGAACAATCCACTAGTGAATCTGGTCTTGATTTCCCCGAGAGAGAATGAGGTGGTTCCCGTGTTGAGGAACGAAAGTGTTAATTCATCAGCTTTGAAAACACTTAACGAGCACGAAGTTTCGGCAGCCGTTGAAGCTCTGCTCCATGTAGATTCACTCCTGGCGCCACTCCATCGCAAAGTGGTTGATTATATTGCTCGTTGCGAGGATAGCGCTCTGTTGGCGAAGCTCGCTGCTCATGCGAATCATGAAGTTCGGAGCGCAGTGGCTATGAATCATCAACTGCCTGAAGAATTGGTCTGGAAGTTGGCTGAGGACCCAGTTTTGAGCGTTAGAGCAAGTTTGGCGGATAATCGCCATTTGCCGTCGTTTCTTTTGGAAACTCTGGCTGAAGATGAAGACGAGCGTATCGCGCAGCGTGCCAATCGCACTTTAGATAAGTTGAGCGCCGCAGCCGCCGAAGCCGGCACTTTTTCACGGAAAGTCTTTCATTGGATGCATTTGGCGCTGCCGGTTGCCAAACACGGTTAAAACGGTCTGCTGGCGAACAAGCTGCAGGGCGAAAAGCTACTTGGCGAAGCTGCGGGTAAGCAAGCTGCGGCGAAAAGCTATGCGGCCAACAAGGTGCGGGGCGAAAAGCTACGGGACGACTCCCCTGTGAACACTGTGCCTTGTAACGCAGCAGTTCGTTAAGTGATGCTGTGTTGAATGTATCGCTTAAACATGGGCGATGATTAGCGCATTCCAACCCCCAGATAAACTAAAATTCGAGTGGCACATGCGGAGTCTTATGGAACACCAAACACTTAGCAGCCTCGAACCCGAGAAGGCGGCTAAAAACGCTCCTCGCAAAGAAATTTTGGCGTGGGCATCCTATGACATTGCCAATGCCACATATGCGACCGTCGTTGCCACAGCTGTTTACAACGCCTATTTCGCCAATGTCATAGCGGGTCCTGCATCGCACCTGGAGAAGGGTGTCGGCACGCTACTGCTGACTTTAGTCATTTGCATCGCCAGTCTGTTAATCGTCGTAACCGCTCCCATTCTTGGCACCATATCTGATGCAACTGCTTCGAAGAAATTGATTCTGTTCGTTTCCACGTTCATTTGCATTATTGCCACTGCTCTTCTATCTCTTTGCGGTGCTGGTGCTGTGCTGCCCGCGATGTTATTGCTCATCGTTGCAAACACATCGTTTGGAACGGGGGAGGATCTTATCGCCGCGTTCCTTCCGGAACTCGCGACCAGAGATGACATGGGCAGAATTTCTTCACTTGGCTGGGCTGCCGGTTATGTGGGTGGATTGCTTTCGCTGGGACTGTGCCTGGCTTACGTTTCCTGGGCAATGCATCAAAACATGGCGTCAACAGAATATGTGCCTATCGTTATGTTGTTCTGTGCGATCTTCTTCGGCGTCGCTTCATTGCCAACATTCATTTATCTAAAGGAGCGGGCTGTTCCAGACCCTGATGCAATGGGTAAGAATCCTGTCACAACCGGATTTCAGCGGTTGAAAGTGACTATTACTCATGCGCGTCACTACAGAGATCTTTTCCGGTTTTTGATAACTCTATTCCTTTATAGCTGCGGCACCACGACAATTGTTCATCTGGCTTCTGTCTATGCTCAAGAGGTCGTAAAATTCACGACCCAGGACTCCATCATCATGATTTTGGTCGTGAATTTGACGGCGGCTATAGGCGCTACAATTTTTGGTTACGTGCAGGATCGCATTGGATCAGTTAAAACACTGATGATTACGCTGTCTATCTGGATGGTTGCGATCACTGTTGCGGCAGCGGCCAGAGATAAGCCGCAACTGTGGATCGCAGCCAATCTCGTCGGAATTGCTATGGGTTCGACTGGTTCGGTCGGACGCGCACTGGTGGGGCAGTTTGCGCCGAGGGGACGATCGGGCGAGTTCCTCGGATTGTGGGGCGTTGCTGTAAAGTTGGCCACCGCAGTTGGTGCACTTAGTTTTGGCGCAATGCTCTGGT
The DNA here is from genome assembly GCA_003963305.1 of Candidatus Melainabacteria bacterium. Taxonomy (NCBI): domain Bacteria; kingdom Bacillati; phylum Candidatus Melainabacteria; species Candidatus Melainabacteria bacterium. The sequence continues at coordinate 95,539 of RXJR01000034.1, forward strand.
TGACTCACAATAATTATCGAGTGGCAATTCTGTTTACGCTTTTGTTTTTTATCGGCGGAATGCTCATGCTATCCAGAGTTAACGAAGAACGTGGAATATTGGCTGCCTCCACAGATATTCAGGATCCGTTGGATTAGTTGGCTGCATCCTGCGATGGCTGCATGCACACTGCGTTGGCTACATGCACCTTTCGTTGGCTACAATTTGATCGTGGTATTTCAAGATTGGCATTCGATAGAGCGCTGATGCATTTGAATCGCTTTGAGAACATCGTTGTGCTGCCATAAGTAGTGCGCGTAAGCTTGATAAGCATCCGAGAAGAATTGATTGCGAAGCAGCTTAGGGTCTTCTTTTCGGATTTTTTCTGCCAGCGCTTCGAAGTCTAGAAAGCGCGTATCGTGCTCGGTGTTATTTTGAATCGCGTCGATTTCAGCTATCCGTGCCATTACTTTGGCTTGCTCCTCAATGCAGTTGGAGCCATCTTTTTGCCATTCGTCGAGGGCAGTCTTGTAGGATTCTCGTGCGTCGTTTAGTTTTTTAAGCCTGAATTCTTCTTCTGCAATCTTGCTCTGCGTCAGTGCTACATAGGTGCCATCCTTCAATTCTCTCTCCTCTGAGCGCAGAAGCTTCGGAATTATCAATCTCACCGATGCCGCTTCCTGGTAACGTCCCAGCATGCCCAGAGCATCAGCATACCGCAGCAGAAGGTAGAGCTGAGCACTGCCTTGCAGCTGTGTCCAGGCGAAATTGTTTTTGGTTTGACGTAGTGTTTGTACGGCGTTAGCATATGAATGTGCAGCTGCAGAGAGATTTGCGGGCGATTGGAAGTATTCACAATCACCTTTTCCCATATAAGCAACGGTTAGCTTATCCAGCGCATTTGCGCGCTCCAGGTCTGTGCTGTCAATATATTTTTTCACGTCGCTGATGGCATCTGCGTAACTGCTCGCCGCTAACTCATACTCATGGTGACGGCGTTCAGAATGTGCTTTGGTTATTTTGGAGGATGCTAGGTCACTGTACCTTTTGACGACTTCTTTGCGGTTGCCATCACTTTTACCTTTAGTATGCTTGTCAATTGCTTGGTTGACGCCTAGTTCTGCGCCTTCAAGGAACAGTCCTTGTCCATCGCTCAGCAGTGCGTGTTTCTCTTCGTCAGCTTCGGTGATCGCTGGTTTGTCTTTGTATGGCTGCCAGATTGCGCCTTCGCTCCACAGATCGGGCTGCACCGAGAGCGCTTGCATCGAGTTCAGCGCATAGGTTGCCGCAAATAAAATTGCTCCACCAATCAAAACTGAAATTGTCACTAGAAAATTGATGGACTTAGTTGTTTGCCGCAGTCCAGTCAATTCGAATTTTTGTTTGATCCTCTCCGCAAAACCCTTTTGTTCATTGAGGCTGTTCAGGTCTGCTAAAAGGTCGTCCATTTTTTGATAGCGCTTCGCTGGATCTTTTGTGAAAGCTTTGAAGACAATTCGCTCCATATCGCCGCAGTCACTTAAATCAGGTCGTGCTTCTTTGAATGATGGTGGCACATCGTGAATGTGTTTCATCATTATTTTGAAGACGCTATCCGCATCTAGCGGCGGAACACCGGTTATCGCTTCGTACATTACGCAGCCAAATGAATAAATATCCGATCGGATATCCAGAGGCTGACCCTGGCACTGTTCCGGACTCATATATAGCGGGCTACCGAGCGCTTCTCCCGTTTGCGTTAGCTTCGCATTGTCTTCGTCTTCGACGAACTTTGCCACTCCGAAATCTACGATTTTGACGCATAGCGCATTATCGTCGTCGTAATTAAGCATGATATTGCTGGGTTTGAGATCTCTGTGAACGATTCCACGATGGTGCGCGTGAGCAATCGCCGCAGCCGTCTGTTTGAAAATATCGAGGGCGAGCTCCCGGTCGAGCGATTTTGTTTTGTTCAGCAGGTCTGCCAGCGATTCGCCCGGCACATAATCCATAACGAGATAGGGGATGCCGTTTTCGGTCACTCCATAGTCGTGCATAGCAACAATGCCGGGATGCTGCAGCCGGCTGGCCGCTTGCGCCTCTTGTTTGAATCGAAGCAGACTCGTTGCCTTTGCCGTCAGATGGGTGTGGAGCGTTTTGATGGCAAACTTTTTGTTTAGAGCCTCGTGGCGGGCTAGATAGACGACGCTCATCCCGCCCGCGCCCAGTCGCTGTTCGATCACATATTTTTCTGCAAAAAGTTTGTTGAGGAGCGGATCGCCTTTGCCAGCTGCGCCCTGCTCGATCGCTTCGGGGTTGGCAGTGACGTTTTCCGCATTCTGATTGAAACCACCAGAATCTCGTTCTTTCGATTCGATCATAAATGGAGCCTCTGTGGATTTCTTTCCCGCGCTCTTGGTTTAATAATCGGTATGCGCCGGGGCTCCGTGTCGTTTAATGAAGCGATGTCTGTGGCAAGATGCGCATGGGGGCAGCCGATGTCATCGAAATACTTGTTGAAGTTCGCCTTGATGGCTGTTTGTGGCGCCTTTGTTGCGTCTTTTGTCGCAATTTTTTCCGCTTCTTCGGCAGGGGCTAAAGATATCCCAGCCTGGCACATCAAGCAGGTTTCCTACAACCTTGGAAACGTGGAAATCATCATCGCCAAGGATTCGATGCGCTGGCACAACGAAAAGGTCGGGCTTACCTTTCTCGTCAAAGGTCCGGATTGGAAGTTGTACGCGCTAAATGAAACAAACAAGAAGTATCTGGCCATGGACAAGAGTGAGGCGCTTGAGGTGTTCCAGCATCAACGGCGTCGAGACAATTCGGGAATCGATGCGCCTGTCAGGATTGACAAAAGCATGGTTATTGCCGGGATGCCAACCGTTTGTTACTTGTACGCTCATAGCACGGAAGGTGTGACCACAAAGTTTGCTGCTAAAGTGACCCATGACCTGGAGCACGGGGTCAAGCTCAATGCTGCTCAAAAGAAGTATGTGGACAATGTGCTCAAGCATGAGCGGCGAGAGTACTGGTTGAGTCGCGATATAGCGGTCTCTCCGCAGATCAGTGGAATTTTCCTGGAGAACATCGTGGCAACCAATTATGGTGACAGTCTGCCGTTGCGTTTGGTACAGATTGGACGAGATGGTGCCCGAACGACTATGCTTGACACTAGAGAGGTGAAGAAGGTTTCCGTCAATCCTGATATTTTCAGATTGCCCAGGGGTTACACAAAGGCGGAAAACAAGATCGCACTGCTCGTCAACGACAGTGAATTCGATGGACTGGACGGTGAGCCCTCGCCAGGTTCTGCTACATCGAAACTTAAATCAGGGAAGCATGACGAAGTACACCGGTAAATTTGTAAAATTGGTAACTGTCACCGGATGTAGTGTCATACTCTTGTCTTCGTCGAACCTGAGCGTAGCTTTCGCGGAGGAGCTGGAGAACCCATCACCGCCAGCAGATGCGGCTCAAGCGGCTCCAGCGGCGACCGCGAAGCCCCCGACCAATGACCCAGCGACTGCTCCGACGACCTCAGAGCCCCCGACGACCGCCCCCGCGACCGTTCCGACGACTGCCCCCGC
>RXJR01000034.1:99403-99692 GCA_003963305.1 Candidatus Melainabacteria bacterium
GCCACCTCCATGCCGCAGACAGCGATACGCTCGTCGGGAGAGGCGGCGATGGTTGGGTGGAGACGGAGGAGGAGCCACGACACGAGGGCCACGATACGGCCGGCGTTGCGTGGGTCCATGAAGTTCGTCGAGAGGTTGAGGTAGTACGGCAGCACCACCCCGCTAGTGGCGAGGAAGCCGCCGGGCTTGGTCTTGACGTTGCGCACGATGCCCTTCTGCACCTCTGCGTAAAGAGACTGCAGCGTCGCATCGGCAGCCAGCGCCGCGTCCATCTCGCTGTAGCGGAAGG
>RXJR01000035.1 GCA_003963305.1 Candidatus Melainabacteria bacterium
TGCCAACACAACACACGTTATTGAGTCACAGCAGGCATTATAAGACTGTTAGTTGCCGGTAACACATTAATGTGCATGTTTTCGGACGCTTCTGAGCTGTACTGCCCTAGGCACTTCTTTCGATTGTGACAATCTAGCACCCAAGGCAGTTGTATCAGAGTACCCCGAATTAAAACGTAGTCATAGAAAAGGCAGGGGGATGACTCCCCCTTTGACGCCTTCACTGAGCGAGGGGCGGTGGGGGCGGTACCAACCCGGAATTGTAGTGGCACGGCGCCACTCGTTCAGTTTTCACAGGCGCCGCTGTCTGCACTCCTGCACGCAGCGCCTTCAATTCATGAGTCACGTGATTGGCATAGCCGAGCACGGGGTATGCAACGAGCAGCGCTGCTACGCCTAAACCGCAATTGCTCTGCAACCACGGTAGCAATTGGTCCATAGGAATATTGAACACTGGCTTCCCTCCTGTGTTCTAAGATTGAGTCTGGTAGCCACTTTATACCCAGCAATAGCAGTTCTCAAACTGCCGAGCAACTGCTTAGCGCCCGTGCGCGCGCTGGTATTGCTCATCTTCCGGAAACTGGTATGAAAACTTACCTTTCATCGCCTCTTCCTGTCCGACGGTGTATTTGTGCCCCGGAAGTTTTTTGTTCATCGCTTCTACGTGATCATGAATCCACTTTCGTTTTCGTTCGGCATAGGTCGTATGCACGCCCGCTTTTTCCTGCCTGGTGACTGGAAGTGTGCGCGTTTGCTCGCCGCTCGCCGAACACCACGCCCAATGAGTCAATAGTGTGGAGAACGCAACCGGTAATAGATACGCTTTATGCATAGTTTCTGCCCCCTTGAAACATATACACTTAGCATCTTACATCGGCTCAGCTAAAAATTGCCTTCCAATTCACACCAGGAAAATCCCATCGCACTCTAACTGACATTTTTATGCCTGCAGGAAGTTCGCTGTAGTCAATGATTCGACATCGCGCTTTTAAATAATCCCAGCCCTTTTCTATAAAGAGATTTTCTCCGTTCACAGACTGAAAAAAGCCCCATCGAATTACGCCGAGCACAGGAGGAGGCTGATTAGTTACGTCCGTCTCAACGACGCAGCGCTTCAGTCCTGCAGGAGCCTCCCCTAAAGTAAATTCGCCGATCGTACTCACCCCCTCAAACTCGGTTCCACTAAGAGTGCCCTGTTCCGTACCGTAAGGCACCATCACAAAAGTGCTCGCTGTAGCGTTGACATCGTCAACAACGTAAGTGTTTGCCACTGTTCCTAGCTCCTAAAACGGGGACTGGACGCGGAATGCGTTAGCTGGATAAATGAGCGATTGCCCCAACGCAACCGTCACTGGAATCTCGAGAGCGCCGGAAACAACTAAGCCGTAGGACGCACCACCGCTGCCGATATCGGGATATAGCCAGCCCCAGTGTGTCAACACTTGTCCCGCACCAGACGTTGCCGGCGGAAAAGTTATTTGCTGTCGGTTACTCGCATAAGCGGGCGGACCATCCAATAACTGCCAGATAGTGGGAGTTCTAGCGTAGTGCTGTCGGGCATAACCGCCATATGTAGCCTCAACGGTCGCAAAGGAATCAAGCGACGGGTTGGCTGTGAAAAGCGCCCAATAGTCAATGTAGTCCGGATTCCCCTCGAAAGGCGGGTCTAGCAAACTTCCCAATTGGAGAAGATAGTTGATCATTGTTTTGTAAAACGAAGGGTGAAGCATTTAGCAAACCTCGAAAAGGCTGATGGATAGACAATTGTTTAGGTGCAGAAAAGCGCCCCCTCGGAGGCGCTAAGGGGCGCTCACTGCTCGACTCAAACCAAGAAAAACGGACTACTTGCGAATTCGTTCGCCGACCTGTCCGCCGAATGCCCAGCCAGTCAAACCATCGATATTGCCTGGCGTGCCAGGGGAGCTCAAGTGGTTTTTGCCGACAATGACAAAGCGTCTGTGAATTGCCCCGGCATCGTCAGTGGTGCTGAGATAAGCGTGACGGCAAAGGTGCTGATTCGGATAGCGTTGCAACGTGTTTATCTGTGTTGCGTCTGCCACTGGCAAACCGCTAGCGGACTCGTATTTGGGCATCATTTTGACCAAATAACTTTTGCCGTCGTCGCTGTCGTAAACGTGGAAAGTTGATTTTTGCAGTGCGTGGGCGAACGTTCCTGGCATATTTCTTACCTATTGAGGGGTACCCCAAAAGGTTACCACCTAGTATGGATTTCGACGAGGGTCAACGTCGCCATAAATACCCGAAGGCGGGAACCACGCCTTCTTGTCGTAGATTTCAACATTCAAAACTACGCCCGGATAGCAGTGGCACATAAAGCCCACTGTGTCTTGATTCGGCACGCGCACAACTTGCTTGTCTTGGTTGATGTACTCGATGTCGCCATAGTTGCCGTCGGCGAATCGCCAAGCAAACTTCGCAAGCAACGCCAAATCGGGAGGACCGAATTCGTAGACTTTCGGGAACGCATTGGTCACTACGTGAAAAACTACCCCGGAAAGATTCAGATAGGTCGGAGAAATTATTTTCGGTGGTTCGCCATGCTCTGTATTGTGACCCCAATACAAGAAATCAGTTTCGGGTTGCGTAAGTTCTTCAGGGCACGGGTTGCAACACAAAAGAAGCTGATTTAGCTTATCCATGACTAGTTGCATGTAGCCAATATTCGAAAATTCGATTCCGCCATCGTCGTTAAAATCCGCTACGACATTGAGATGCTTTTCGCCGTCGCATTCGAATGAGACTATTTGGTCCACTGTGCTCGTTTTCTTCTTCAAAAGATCTGCCCCCACGGTAAGTGTTAGATACAGTGCTCCAACAGGGTTGGTTTCTGCCGTCAGAGTGGTCGCCGCTTTTGTGGCATCTAAAACGACTTCTGGCACCAAAACGGGCGGCGCCTCTGTTACTTCTTTCAGAAAAATCTTAGTGGTCTCCCTGAGTAAAGTCTCCTCTCCGCCAATCGCCAAAGCTTGCCAGATGTCCAAGTAATTGACGTCTCGCTGAAAAGCGGTTAACAAACTCGCTTTAGTGGCGTCGTCTGCAATTGCGTACGCGTCCGCGATGCCTTGCAACGTGATTGTAGTGCCACCACCAGTGGTGGGAATGTTGAGAGATGCCCAAAATTCTGGGCTCAATAAAGTGAGCACGTACTGCATGTACTGCAAGTTTACGTGGTTTGGCACGTTCGTTCTAACTGCATAGTCCGTCGCTTCATCCCAACTTGTTGCTACGTAATAGTCGGCGATGTCGCTCAAACTTTGAAATCCATCACCGTGGTCAACGATAAAGTTACACAACTCGTCTGAAAACATCGACGAATCCAACTGGACGCTTACAACCGGAGGCACCGGAGGTGGTGGCGTTGGATAACCTTCAGGTATTGGCGGTATGGGCATTCCGGGCACTCCATTTGCTAGGTCGGATGGCGAAGTTATTGTAACTAGCGGACCGAGATACTGTAGCTGCATCGAGCCGCCGCGTATGAAAGCCAAGCCTTCACCTTGAACACTCAAGTATCCATCATCCGCTTGAATCCAAGCAGTGTTGGTACCGTAAAAACAACTCTCAGGACTCATCACATGGCTAACCTCTACTGGCTTTGCCCCAGCCCAGAGAATAGTCCGAACCCGCAGAGCAGTTTCCCAACAATTGTTAGTAGGGTCAGCAAAAGTGCGTATTCGATTTTGCAACAACCAGTCCGCTGTCACAAGGTAAGTGCCGCCTGTCTGGTCAGCAGACGGAGGTGATATCACAAAATCATCTCTAAACACTAAAGGCGCGAAGTAAAGCAAGAAAGTGCAGGCATCGACAGTGTTTCCGCCAGCAATAATTTCTTGGTACGCCTGCTGGCTTAGCAGGAGCGCTTCAGCTTTGCTGACATAAACGCCATCGCACGAATCGCCAACAACTGCGTTCAAAAACGGCGGAACGTCAGTGTCATACTCGGTACACGCCCCATCGATAGCAGCGACTGTGACCCAAACCTCCTCGTTTGGGTCACCTTCGAAGGTGCCAACACCGCCAACTAGATTCGCCATGGCGCCACCATCTATGGTGTCCGATAAAGCGACTGAAAATACTCAAACATCCACAGTCTAAATATTTCTTTCAATCCTAAAGCGGAGATGTTTTCAGCGGTCATCTCAGGGTAAGTGAGCGCCGCGCCTTCGCACAGGGCGATCATGTCAACGAGCGAGGCGCCGAGTGAGTTACCCAGCGCCCCGTACCAGAATATGTAACGCTCATCATCCGCGCCGACAGCTTCCAGCAGTAGTGGCATAGGAGAAAACCACGCCGGATTACCGATTGCGCCGTTATAAGAACTCGTTTTCGTTACCTCGCGGGAGTCGGCAATTGCCTAACGGCGCGATTTTAAACCTGAAAAGTGGTTTTATCAAGACACCTGTCGGGTAGCCAATCGCCAATCATCACTCCTGAAGAACTGCGCCAGGTCGAACGTTCTATTGGCAGCTTCGACTTCACTTCGGTCTGAAAAATCTTTATAAAATTTCACCAAACCCTCTCGCTCGCTTTTGTAGTTCTCCCGAATCAAGCAATGCAGTCTGTCTAACAGCGATAGAAGCTGCGTTTCAGGTCTAGCGATGTAGGCTTCGAGAGTTTTGCGTCGCAAATGTACTTCCACGTCCTGCACAACCCGTACGCCAGGCTCCTGCGCAATACCCCAGGAACACGCCAGCATGACAGCAGTCAGATGTCCTTCATCGGTACCATTCAACATCGAATCAGCTATAGGTCGCATATGCGGCAAATATCTATATCTTGCTACCCGTCCGCGCAATCCGCCCTCCCAAATGGTGGCGCGTTTGAGCCATTCAACAGCGTGAACATCTGCACATTTCACGATTTCATGCAGGTGACGAAGGTATTGCGGGTCCATCTTGCACATCGTTGCTTTGCAGTTCGTAGCGCGGGTGCAAATTGCGAACAGGAGCGCGGTGTCCACAAATTCGGACTGACGTAGACTGGTGACTTGAGCACACATTCGCCAAGCTTCGAAATTCGGCACCGGAGGTTTCGTTATGAGATTCGCTGACATAGTTCGATTCCTCCTTTGGTTCCTGTTTCTTCTAGGTTTGTGCTGGCTGATTCAATTTGACGAAGATCGGAAGCAGCAACGCCCGACGCGAGTCGGCGTGCTAGAAGTTCGAATACTGGACGAGAGGGATTCTCGTTCAAATCCTTCGCATTCTCACAGCAGTCAGCGTGAATGAGACACCGCATTATTTGTTGTGCCTGTTCTTTCGTAACGGAGAAATGAATCACTTTGATACCTCCTATGGTGGCGCTTTATTACACTCATTCAGCGACACCAATGCGCACTGAAGCGGCATAAGGTCGCCATTTGCGAAAAACTCGACAAAGCAAGCAGCTAAGCTGCGCGCCGAACCTCGGGGCACAATCACCGACAGGCAGTCAGCTTCCTCTCCTGGAAATCCCCCAGAAAACTTGTGAGTAATAGCCGCGTCGCCTAGGTTTAAAAGTAAGGAAATCATTCCTTGAAACCCAGTGCTTATGCTGGTCGTAGGAATTATTGCTTCTAGGCGTGCCTCGCGCACCAGCGCCCGCGCTTCACGCGAGCATCCCCACCAGCGGCGCGGCGTGAACTGGTCGAATGAGCCGGATTTAGATTCAGCCTTCGAGGCGTACTTGCTTATGTATTGCGCATAGGTGCGGCTCAGGTTTTTGACTTGAATCCTTGGCTTATCTGCACGGTGGCGCCAAGTTCCGCCATCTTTCTTCCGAAACAGGTCTACATGGGATTCAGCGGAAACATCGAGAAGAACTTTTCGCCATTGAGAACGCAATTCTCTGGTGAATTCGCGGTTCTTAACCCCATCCGGCAAACGGAAAAGATAGTGCATATGCAGGGCGCCGCGCTTTTGAAATTCAAAAACGTACATGAACAGCGAGTCGACGACTTTGTAGCGCAACCACCGATTCATGCGGTCAACGACATAACCAGTCGCCGCCGAAAAGCACCGAAAAACTTCAGGAGTATTTCCTGCAAGCGTCAGCGTCACAAACACGCCTCTACCCTTTGCAGATGTTTCAACGATATGCGCGGCATCCATACAAAAGTTACGCGCGTAGCTTGTAAAGGACGTGGGCGCTGGCTGAAAGCGGCGCCGGTTCCCAATTATGTAATGCCGTCGAATTTCGCCGGGTTTAACGAGAGCACTCGTTCCGAGTGCTAACTGCTTTAGTGCCTGTCGTCCCAGCGAGCGAATATTGAGTACAGGCGGCTTAAGATAGCTATGGAGCGTGACCCTGTCATGCGCATACGCCTTGATTTTGACGACCGGTGTAGAACCTGCCATCTCTGCGTGCTGAAGCCACTGCGAAGCTTCCAGCGAGCGCTTATTAGTTCCAAGAAAGCCAGTGTGAGCCCGGGCAAGAGGCTTACCGAATTGTCTTATATAGTCGGCAAACGATTCGCTGACGGCAAGCCGCTCTCGACGTTCGGAGTCTACCCCAAAAGGCTTCATCCAAAACGGGTCTGTCCAGCGAGAGTCCGCAGCTAGAGCCAATTACAGCCATCTGTA